>NZ_JADEWU010000028.1:0-64740 GCF_015207485.1 Planktothrix mougeotii LEGE 06226 | reverse complement strand
TTTCAAAGCAGCAATAAGCTGTCTGTAAGCTATGTCTATTTATAAACGACTTCCTGAATTGATTCGTACTGTGGGAGAAGAATTGCAGTTTCTTCTACAACCCCGTATTTGGGGTTCTGTCAGCGTGCTGGTGGTGGTGGGAATTTTCTTCTGGCAGTTTTCCGAACACCCCGAATGGTTTAGTTTGGATCAAGAATCAACCCTTGATTCTGACAACTCCGCGAGTCAACTTACCCCAGAAGAACAATCAATTGCGGCGGATATTGATAGTTCTAAAGTGTTATTAGATGAGTTAAATCGCAATAATTCATTTCTTGCACCTTTAAATACAACAATTTCACTCGGAACAGACTTATTTAAACAAGCTCATGAATCTGCTAAAAAGCCGGAATCCTCCTCGAATTCCAATCCTCTCGTAGACGCTATCCTGTCAGAATCAGCCCCCAAAACTCAACCCTCAATATCGGTACAGGGGAATACTTCAACTCCTGTTAACAATCTGAATTCAGGTTCTGGTAATCCTTCAACTCCCACCGAGTCCAATCCTAACTTCGGTTTAAATCAATCCGCAGAAACAACCAACCCCCAAACGACAACCACGGCTTTACAACAAGCGATGCAGAACTATCTGCAAACCCAGCAGACCGAAAATAAAGATCTGGCTGTACCGTCTAACACGGCGACTGAATCCTCACCAACCTCAGAAGTCCAAGAAACCAAGCCATCAACACTTTCTCCCAATACCCTAACAAATCCCAACGCCGCCTTAAATCCCCTCTCAGGAACACCAGTGGGTGTGACACCTTTTACAGGAACTCCCACCATTACAGGACAAACGATTCAACCGAGTTGGAGTGTTCCCAGAGCCAATACTAATCCTGGGGTGGGTACAGTTCCCCTTCCTGCTCCAAATCCCTACCAAACCAATGTGACCCTGCCTCCGGTTGTTCCCACCGTGCCCACAGTAACACCGGGAACAGCCCCCAACCCTGGATATTCTAACCTCAATTCACTTCCGATAAATAACACTGCACCCTCCTATTCCGTCACGCCGAATACAGGCAGTTACAGCACGGTTCAACCCGTTCAACCGAATAGTTACATGACCCCCAGTAATATGAATCCCAACCTACAACCGGGTCAAATCGGTCAAAATCAACCTAATTTTTCTGTTCCTAATCGGGTTCCGGGTCGTTATATTGGAGGGGGGGAAATTAATACGTTTGCCAATCCTTAGTTACTAATTAAACGGATGATAGCGTTAAAATAAGCGATCGCACTCTGGGACAGTGGGCTAAAGTTTTGCTGTCAATCTTTAACTTCTCTAACTTTAAAACCTGAAATTTTACTTTGGTGTGATTTAATTCCTGATTTATGGGATAATAAGAATGATAAAGATCATTTATGATAATTGCTAATCACAAAAAATATGCTGACGCGGATCTATGTTAATAACTTTAGATGCCTAGTCAATTTTGAATTGACATTAGATAGCTTAAATCTCTTTCTAGGTTCAAATGGTTCAGGAAAAACTACTGTTTTTGATGTTTTAAGAAAACTACAAAAATTTATTATAGGTGATCAAGCTTTCCAACAAGATTATAAAGTATCAGATTTGTTTAAAAACAATGATTTAACAAGATGGCAAAAATCCCAGATTCAAAAATTTGAATTGGATATTCAAGGAAATGGTGGCATTTATAAATATACCCTAGAGATCGAACATCAAGGAGAGTATTCACCTCCTAGAATGCGACTAGAAAGCTTAACTTTTGACGGACAACCTCTATTTAATTTCTGGGTTGATGCGGGCGATAGAGGTATGCCTGTAGGTCAAGCTAGGCTTTATAATGACGATCCTAATCGTGAAGGTGCTTTTTTACCGTTTTTTGATTGGTCGCGTTCTGGTATTGGTTTTATTTACGAAAGACCTGACAATCAAAAGCTGACCTGGTTCAAAAAAAGGATTGCTAACTTTTTTATTGTCCAGATCAACCCTTTTGTCATGGAATCAGAAAGCCGTCAGGAGGCAAGTTTGCCGAGTTGGGATATGTCAAACTATGCAGCTTGGTACAGCTATTTATCTCAGGAATCTCAAGGTAAAATACTTAAACTAACGCTGGAATTACAAAATATTATCAAGGGATTTGATTCATTTCAAAATCCTAAATCTGGTGATGTTAGGATTTTATCAGCATCTTTTACCCGTCCTAGCAAAACTACTTATCGACTTAATGAATTATCGCAAGGTCAAAAAGTTTTGATTGCGCTATATACCTTAATATATTGTTCTCCTGATGAGAATTTTACGTTGTGTATTGATGAACCCGAAAATTTCCTAGCTTTACCGGAAATAAGACCTTGGTGGGATCAGGTGATGGAGTATTGTGTTAACAATGAAGCACAAGTAATGTTAATTTCTCATCACCCATCATTAATTAATTACTTAGCAAGCAATTCAGGTTATTGGTTTGAACGAGAAGATAATGAAACTGTCCGCGTACAGCGAATTACTGATAATAAAGAAGGTTTATCAGTTGCTAAACTTATAGAACTTGGATGGATTTATGACGAGTAGATATTATGATTTACCAGAAGTAACTATTCTCTGTGAAGATATTGACCAAGAGCGATTTATTAGAGAATATTTGATCTGTCGGGGATTTAACAAGCGCAAAATTAAAGACTTTGGCAATCCTAAAGGGCAAACAATTAAGAATAACAATGCTTTGATTGTCAGGTATTATCCAAAGCTTATTAACAGTTATAGAAGTCGTAACTATAGAAATATTGCTGTAGTAGTGATGATTGATGCTGATAACGATACCCTATCTCATAGAATGCGTTCTTTACATATAGCATTAGACGAAACAGCAGGTAAGTTAAACCAAGATCCTCGAGAATCTGGTGATAAAGTTGCTATTTTTGTACCAGCTCGAAATATTGAAACGTGGTTTCGTTATATTAATAGCTATCCGTCAAGTCATCAATGTGATGAGATGACTGATTATAAAGATAAAACAATGAGTCCAGAAGAGAGGATTGAATTAGCGGAAAGATCAGCTAGAATATTGGCTAGAGAAATATGTCCTCAAGGAGTCGATGCTATTGCTTTGCCTTCTCTACGTTATGCTTGTAGGGAGTTGCAAAGGTTATGGTTGTAAATTTGGAGATCAGCATCATGTTTCTACTTAGAAGCCCGAACTAATAAAAAACTCGCAATTCCAATGCCTAAAAATGTTGGCAACCAAGCGGCGAAGAAGGGAGTGAGAATTTCTTTTTGACCTAATGCTCCGGTGATAAACGAGAGTAAATAATATCCGAAAATCACGATAACACTAATCCCGAAACTGGTTGCTCGGCTGGTACTTTGGGGTCTACTGCCTAATGCAACTCCTAATAAGGCAAACACCACACAGGAGAACGGGAGCGCATATTTTTGTTGAATTCTAACCTTTGTTTTAACAATTCTTTGTTGATCACCGCTCAATTTCATTAACTTTAAATAATCTTGAGCTTGAGCAATATTCATCTCATCAAAATCTCGTTTTCGAGATGCTAAATCCAGGGGAGTGCGGGACAGTTGAATTTGTTTGTGATCAAAGCGAACAATATTGCGATAGGAACCATCGGGATTAACAATATAAATAGTCCCATTAAAGAAATCCCAGGTATTTTTAGAAAAATTCCAATTCGCATTTTTTGAAGAAATAATTTGAGTTAATTCCGGTTGAGAACGATCTAAAATCGTCACTTCCAACATTTGACCTCGATCAAATTTTTCAGCATAAAACAATCGGACTAAGCGACTAATTTTTTTATCCGTCCCTTCAATTTCAATTTTATCATATTCAGGATAAAAAATATTATCTTCCTGAATCGGAAGTTGACCTTCATTTAACGCTTGTTCATAGGTAACAGAAGCTCGATAATTGGCAGCCGGAACAATCACCTCATTAAATGCAAACGTTAAACCTGTAATCAAAAAACTAAAAATTAAAGTCGGGATAAGCAGGCGATATAAACTAATCCCACAACTTCTGAGGGCAATTAATTCACTATCACTCGATAAACGACCATAAACCATTAATGCACTTAAAATCATCGCCATCGGAAAAGCTAAAACGATGAATTCCGGCATTTTTAAGAGAAAAATCTGCACAGCAATAGAAACGGCCATCCCCGATTCTGCCACTTGTCGAACTAAGTCAAAAACGGTTCCGACCGTGAGAGCAACGGAGCTAAATAATCCCACACCAAAAACAAAGGGCGGAATAATTTCTTGAATTAAATAACGATCTAAAATTGAGAGATAGGGGAGGAAAATTTTACCTGAACCCAACGGTTTAGAAAGAGTGATTTTCATAATTGAAAATTGTCGCCAAGGTAATATTGCCGCACTAGGGGATTATTGTAGAGTTCTTCGGCGGTTCCCGATGCAAAAATTTGTCCATCCCGCATAATATAGGCTCGGTCTGTAATCGCTAAAGTTTCTCGGACGTTATGATCAGTAATTAAGATTCCCAGATTGCGAGTGCGTAATTGAGCGACGATTTCTTGAATTTCAGAAACCGCAATGGGGTCAACTCCAGCAAAGGGTTCATCTAAGAGTAAAAATTGAGGTAATTCTAATCCAGCGGCTAAGGAACGAGCGAGTTCTGTGCGTCGCCGTTCTCCTCCAGAAACTTGATAGCCTAAAGTGGAGGCAACTTTTTCTAAACGAAACTCCCGCAACAGAGTATGGAGACGTTTTTGCCATAAATGACGCGGAACACGAGTTTGCTGTAAAACCAATAAAATATTATCCCTGACACTGAGATGGCGAAAAATACTCGCTTGTTGAGTTAAATAACCAATGCCTAACCGGGCGCGTTGATGAATGGGTAAATGGGTAATATCAAGTTCATTGAGATAAACATTTCCTTGGGTTGGTTTTTCTAACCCCGTTGCAATATAAAATGTCGTGGTTTTTCCGGCACCATTTGGCCCTAATAATCCCACTATTTCCCCTTGAGAAACGGAGAGATTAACTCGACTAACAACGGTGCGTTTCCGGTAGGATTTGTGAATATTCTCCAGCACGATTTTCATAACTAAATTGGTCAGAAATAATTTAAGGGTTACGAGGTGCTGAAGGGGAACTTAACGGGGTTTTAAACGCAGGTTTCGGATTAAAAGGTTCTACTGTTGCGTTTTTAGGACTAGCACTTTCATCGGGGACTAAATACATCGATTCTACCTGTCCGCCTCCTTGAGGTAAGGCAATAAATCGTCCTTCATCAATCAAATAGGTGACGGTTTCTCCTCGAATGGTGTTGCCTTCTTGCAAAACAAACACATTTCCACTCAGGACGATTCGACGTTCTCGACTAAAATATTGAGCTTGGGCCGCTGTCGCTTGAATACTGCGGGCGGGATAGTTAATCTGGACGTTACCCCGTGCGGTAACAATTCCCGTCTGAGCATCGGCTTCTTGAATATCAGACCGAACGGTCATGGCCCGTCCCACAGCGTTTTTAGCCGCAGGTGCATTTTGGGCATAGCTGGGAGTGGAACTCACTACGCTATCGGTGACAAAACTACTCACGAAAGCAATGGGTAGCAGCAGGGTCAACCCGACCCGCAGAGAGATTGAATTTAACAGTTTGGCAATTTGCATTATGACGTTAGAAATTCTAAAACATTGACTGGGTGATGCAATTAAGCTAGGAACGGTTTTAATGCCAAAAAATCAAAATTGATTAACTCTGTCGCCTATTGTACTCGATCGTTGACGGGTGACTGTTGATATAAAGATTAATAACAATAAATGGCTCAAAAAAATGCCTTTTTTTAAAGGGTAATAAGTATTAATTCCTCTGGACTAGCCTCAAAATAGATCGGGTGCGGGTTTCCAGACATCCTACAAATCACCTATGATTTGATCAGAGTAGATTAGCCGGAACGTTTAGGAAGTAGACAATGGTATCTCCCGAATCCTCATCAATGTCTTCTGATTCGACCTTAGAACCCATTACCACTTGGCACAGCTTCGCTGCTGAGAAAGCCTTCAAGGTACTCGATACAGATAGCGAAACCGGGTTAACCCCACAACAGGTGACTCAACGACAGGAACAATATGGTCTAAATGAATTAGAAGAAGGCGCGGGTCGCAGTCCCTTGGAGATTTTATGGGATCAGTTCACGAATATTATGCTCGTGATGCTGATTGCTGTCGCCATTGTATCTGCCTTTATCGATTTACGAAAGGGGGCTTTTCCCAAGGATGCCGTTGCCATTTTTGCCATTGTAATTTTAAACGGGATGTTAGGCTATTTCCAAGAAAGCCGTGCAGAACAAGCCTTAGCTGCCCTGAAACGGATGTCTTCACCGAAAGTTCGGGTGATGCGGGACGGTAAGCTGTTGGAAGTTTCAGCGAAAGAATTAGTTCCCGGGGATATTATGTTTCTCGAAGCGGGGGTGCAAATTCCGGCGGATGGTCGCTTAATTGAAGCTCAGAATTTGCAAGTGCGAGAAGCTGCTTTAACGGGAGAAGCAGAGGGTGTGATTAAAAGACCCAATTTGGAATTACCCGAAGATGCCCCGTTAGGCGATCGCCTTAATATGGTATTTATGGGGACAGAAGTTGTCCAGGGACGGGGAGAAGTAATTGTCACCAATACCGGAATGAAAACGGAACTGGGACGTATTGCGGAAATGATTCAAGGCGTCGAAAGTGAACCGACTCCTCTCCAGCAACGGATGTCTCAGTTAGGGAATGTGTTGGTCAGTGGGTCTTTAGCCTTAGTCGCCTTAGTGGTGATTGGTGGTGTCATCAAAACAGGCAATTTTAGTAGTTTAGAAGATTTATTAGAAGTTTCTCTGAGTATGGCGGTGGCGGTGGTTCCCGAAGGTTTACCGGCGGTGGTAACGGTGACTTTAGCCATTGGAACCCAACGCATGGTACGGCGTCATGCGTTAATTCGTAAACTCCCGGCGGTGGAAACCTTGGGTTCTGTCACCACCATTTGTTCAGATAAAACCGGAACTCTCACCCAAAATAAAATGGTAGTGCAATCGGTTTCTACCTTAAATGAAGTGTTTCAAGTTACGGGAGAAGGATATGATCCCGTTGGGGAGTTACAAGTGATAACTTCAGAAGAAAATAGCAACCTCTCTCCTGCTGCTGAAGTTTTACAACCCATTTTAACGGCCTGTGTTTTATGTAATGATGCTCAATTACAACAAGATAAAAATCAATGGATTATTTTAGGAGATCCCACAGAAGGGGCGTTATTATCGTTAGCTGGAAAAGCAGGTTTATTTCGAGAAACTCATAATCAACAAAACCCCCGTGTTGCTGAAATTCCTTTCTCTTCAGAACGGAAGCGCATGAGTGTGATTTGTCAATCTGATGATGAATTTTCGATGTTTACGAAAGGATCACCGGAGTTGATTTTAGCTCAATGTGATTCTGTTTTGGTCGGAAATAAAACGGTTTCTTTAACTGAAGCCGACCGTCAACGAATTCTCGACCAAAATAATGAAATGGCCGGAAAAGGATTACGAGTTTTAGGATTTGCCACTCGATCTTTAATGACATTACCCGAAGAAGGCGCTGAAGAAGCCGCCGAAGAGGAATTAGTCTGGTTAGGATTAGTGGGAATGTTAGATGCTCCCCGTCCTGAAGTTCGAGAAGCGGTTAAACGCTGTCGAGAAGCGGGTATTCGTCCGGTGATGATTACTGGAGATCATCAATTAACCGCAAAAGTTATTGCTCAAGATTTAGGTATTGCCACCGCTAACGATTTAAGTTTAACGGGTCAAGAATTACAGAAACTTTCTCAAGCGGAATTAGAACAAGAAGTTGAGCAAGTCAGCGTTTACGCCAGGGTTTCTCCTGAACATAAACTTCGCATTGTTCAAGCCTTACAAAAGAATGGTGAATTTGTCGCCATGACCGGGGATGGAGTCAATGATGCTCCCGCCTTAAAACAAGCTGATATTGGGATTGCGATGGGAATTACTGGAACTGATGTTAGTAAAGAAGCCAGTGATATGATTTTGTTGGATGATAACTTTGCTACCATTGTTGCCGCCACAGAAGAAGGACGAGTGGTTTATAGTAATATTCGCCGTTTTGTTAAATATATTCTCGGTAGTAATATTGGGGAAGTTTTAGTGATTGCATCTTCTCCAATTTTAGGGTTGGGGGGCGTTCCCTTATCCCCATTACAAATTTTATGGATGAACCTTGTAACCGATGGTTTACCTGCGTTAGCCTTAGCGATGGAACCCGCCGAACCTGCGGTTATGAAGCGTCCTCCCTATAATCCCCGTGAAAGTATTTTTGCGCGAGGATTAGGCTTATATATGATTAGAATTGGGATTATTTTTTCAATTTTAACAATTGTTTTGATGATTTGGGCTTATAACGAAGCTCAAAGTAATGGTAATCCTGAACGCTGGAAAACAATGGTATTTACAACCTTATGTTTAGCTCAAATGGGTCATGCGTTAGCGGTGCGTTCTGATAATCAATTAACAATACAAATGAATCCAAAAACGAATCTTTATCTCTGGGCTGCTGTAGGATTAACCACCGTTCTTCAATTACTCTTAATTTATGTTCCCCCTTTACAAAGTTTCTTTGGAACTCACCCGTTAACCTTTACTGAATTGTTAATCTGTTTGGGTTTTAGTGCGTTAATGTTTATCTGGATTGAAATGGAAAAAGTGGTTCAGAAATTGTTTTTCAAACATCGTCAAAATCCCAGTTTGTAAAGAATGAATTTTAATTTAACCCTAAACAAAGGACAAAAACTCGGTTTCTAGGTCTGACATTGACGTTTGGCAGGGTTAGTGGTAGCGTTGCACTCAATAACTCACAGCTAACCCTGTCCTGTTGAAAAAGGTTTTGGTTGTGCTGGGGTTTCGTCCCTTAACGCAACTTCCTCAATATTGTGTGAGTTTCACAAAACACTATTGCCAATTGACCCCATTCGCCATAGGATCAGGACGAGAACCCAGGGTGCAGGAAATGGGGAAACAATTAATTAGGAATACACCCAAAAACACTTATGAGTTACCTAAATTTAATTTCTTTTTTGGGAATTTTTGGCTTATGCTTTATCGCTTGGTTATTCTCAGAAAATAAACGAGTCATTCCCTGGCGAACAATGGGTTTAGGGATTGGCTTACAATTGGTTTTAGCCTTTTTTGTATTTCTCTTTCCTCCCACCAGAACGGCTTTAGAATGGTTTAGTAGTCTCCTTGATAGTTTATTTTTAGCCGCCGATAAAGGAGCTAATTTTGTTTTTGGTAAAAATATTGTTCCCCTTCCTGGGCAAACCCCTGATGTTAATTTAGGTTATATTTTTGCATTTAGAGCCTTACCAACCGTCATTTTCTTCTCTGGCTTAATGGCACTGTTATATAACTTAGGTGTAATTCAAGTTGTTACGAATGTTTTTGCTAAGTTATTCTATAAAACCATGCGCTTAAGTGGGGCAGAAGCCTTAAGCGGTGCAGCAAATATTTTTGTGGGAATTGAAGCCGCCATTGTGGTCAAGCCCTACTTAGAAAAGATGACCCGTTCTGAACTGTGTGCGATTCTAAGTTGT
Source organism: Planktothrix mougeotii LEGE 06226 (assembly GCF_015207485.1). Lineage (NCBI taxonomy): Bacteria > Bacillati > Cyanobacteriota > Cyanophyceae > Oscillatoriales > Microcoleaceae > Planktothrix > Planktothrix mougeotii. The sequence continues at coordinate 55,138 of NZ_JADEWU010000028.1, read as the reverse complement.
TGTTTTGGGACGGCGGCATCTTCAACCTTAGCGATTTATGTTAGTTTTTTAAGACCTGTTTTTCCGAATATTTTAGGGCATTTAGTTTCCGCTTCCATTATCGCAATTCCTGCCTGTTTTGTCATTTCTAAAATCTTAGTTCCTGAAACCGATAAACCCTTAACCTTGGGTAAATTACCCGAAGAAAAGAAAGAAGACAACTTAATTACCCATGAAGACGGAGAACCCCATTTAGAAAGCGTTGGCGGTGAACTGATGGAGCGAGTTAGTCCCCTAGACTCTGCGATTATTGGGGCATTAGATGGGGTGAAAATGTCCGTTGCTATTGCTGCGGTTCTAATCTTAATTTTAGGATTAGTTTCTTTAGTCAATCAATTTTCAGGCTGGTTAGGTTTATTACCGAGTCCGGTGGGAGACGTTTTTCAAGTTCTAACCTTAGCGAATATTTTGGGATTTATTTTTTATCCCTTAACCATTTTAACGGGAGTTCCCTTTGAAGATTCTTGGACAGCTTCAGTTATTATTGGTCGTCGGTTATTAGAAACAGCAATTCCTCCCTATCAAGCCTTAGCAGAAGCCGCCAAAGAAGGATTAATTACTCCTAGAACCGTGTTAATTGTTAGTTATGCTTTATCCGGTTTTGCCCATGTCGCTTCAGTGGGAATTTTTGTGGGGGGAATGGTGGGTTTAGTTCCGTCTCGGCGAAAAGATATTTCCGAATTAGGGTGGAAAGCATTATTTGCTGGAACCTTAGCCACCATGATGATTGCTTGTTTAGCGGGATTTTATGATAATGGAAATCCAAGTATTATGGGTGAACCTGCGACAACCCCCGCCGTTAGCACCCCTGCGGCTCCTAATACAACGGTTTCACCCACTCCAACCCCTGCGCCGACAGTTACTCCAACTCCTAAAGCTTCTCCTTCCCCTAAAGCGACAACAGCCCCCTCTGAAAAGCCTAAATCTTAAGCCAAGATAGAGTAGCTGCTGACTGATTATGGGCGGGATGACCCCGCCCCTACAGATTCCATTTTCTGAGTTTCGATACACCCGATTATATTTTTCATGACCAATATTATTCTGACTCTTAGTATTGTTGTTCTGGCTTTAATTGCCTTTATTTTTGAGTGGCTTCCGGTTGATTTAACCGCTCTAACCGTTACCGTTGTGTTAATGATTTTGAAGTTAGTCACACCGGATGAAGGCATATCGGGGTTTGGTAACTCTGCCACAATTACGGTGATGGCGATGTTTATTTTAAGTGCGGGAATTACAAAAACAGGAGTTGTACAAACCGTTCGAGATGGGTTAGTGAAATGGGGCGGAAAAACCCCCGGTCAGCAAATTTTAGTCATGGGATTAATTGTTGGCCCCATTACTGCCTTTATTAATAACACCGCAGTGGTTGCCATTTTCTTACCCATTGTAGAAGATTGGTGTCGCAAACAAAGAATTTCTCCCTCTAAATTATTAATTCCCTTATCGTATGCAACGGTTTTAGGGGGGATGATTACTGTCATTGGAACTTCAACAAACGTTTTAGCCAGTGGAATTTCTAAACAAATGGGATATGGGGAATTTCAGTTATTTCAATTTACCCCATTAGGGATTATCACTTTTATTATCGGTATCATCTATTTAGCGGTTATTGCGCCTCGACTCTTACCTGACCGCAAACCCGCAAATTTTGAAATTCTTGAACAAGAATATGGGTTAAAAGATTATGTGAGTGAACTGGTTGTTACTCCTCGTTCTAGCTTAGTCGGACAAACCGTTAATCAAAGCGAGATTCAACGCAAATTTGATTTAGATGTACTTGAATTAATTCAAAATAAAATGCGCTTTCCTCAACCTTTGGGGGATAAAGTATTAAGTGCTGGAGATATTTTAATTGTTCGCAGCAGTCGAGAAGATTTACTCAAAATTCGCGATGAGAGAGGTTTAGAACTGCTTCCCGATGTTAAGTTTAAAGAAGAATCCTTAGAAACAGTTTTGAGTTCAGGAGAAGAAAAAATAGCCGAAGTTTTAATTTTATCGAATTCTCGATTAATTGGAACAACTTTAAAAGATTTAAGATTTCGTCAACGCTATAACGCAACGGTTTTAGCCATTCGTCGGGGTTCAGAATTAGTCCAAGGACGATTAGGGAAAGTTCCTTTAAGATTTGGGGATTTGTTATTACTCCAAGGCCCCAAACAGAGCTTTATTGGGTTACAAACCACACGGGAACTGTTAGTTTTAGAAGAACGAGATGTCGAAAATCTCAGACAAGATAAAGCTTGGGTCGCACTGGCTATTATTTTAGGCGTTATTGTTGTCGCCGCTTTTGATTTAATGCCCATTTTAGTTAGTGCTTTAGCGGGTGTGATTTTAATGGTAATTACAGGATGTATTAAACCCGGAGAAATTTATGGTGCTGTTCGTTGGGATGTAATCTTTTTATTAGCAGGATTAATTCCATTAGGAATTGCAATGGATAAATCGGGCGCCACTCAATGGTTAGCTGATACGTTAGTTAGTTTTGGGGGTAATTTATCCGGTTATTGGATTTTATTATTGTTCTATATTGCCACATCGCTTCTAACAGAAATTCTATCAAATAATGCAACAGTTGTCTTAATGATTCCCATTGCAGTAAAAGTTGCTGTAACATTAGGCTTAAATCCCTTTGCCTTTATGTATGCTGTCACCTTTGCCGCTTCTAATAGTTATATGACCCCCATTGGTTATCAAACCAATACAATGGTTTACAGTCCAGGGGGATATAAATTTTTCGACTTTACCCGTGTTGGCGCTCCTTTGAGTTTAATTCTAACGATTGTTACCCCATTATTAATCGTTTGGTTATATGGATTATCCCCCATCAAATAGTAGAGAAGAAGGGGTAGTTCACCAATACTAAACTGCGGGTTAATTCTAATTTTTGCTATACTATTGGACAGCCATTGTTACTAATTCTTGGAGCTTTTGATCGAGCATTTCTGCAACTCTCAAAATTTTCGGATTCTCAAATCTACCTAATAGAGATGAAGGTTGATCATAGGTAATATAAGTTTTGCCATTATATTCATCATACACAAACAATCGCAGGGGAACGTAAAGACCGACTGCCGGGTCTTCTTCAAACATTTGATTCGCAATCAGGGGATTACCAATTATATAAAGTTTAGCTTGTTTAAATTTGCCACATAAGGAAAGCACTTTACCAGATTCAAGGTGTGTGAAAATCATTAAATCATTTTTACCCACCATTGATTTAACTGCATTTTCTACTTCTGTAAAAGAAGCATTTGCATCGATCAGCTTTTGAAAAATTAGATTATTAGCTTTACCAACCATTGACTCTATAGCCGTTGTCACTTGGGCAAAGGATTTTTCCGAAGACACTTTTACATGGTTTACAGTAAAATTAATAGTTTCCATATCTGTTAATTTCGGCTTTTACAAATATTTTAAATATCTAATTTTTAAACCCCTAGCCAATAGCAAGGGGTTTAATATTTTTTCAAAACTAAATTAGCTTATGATGCAGCTAGATATTTTGATAGAGACTCAATTGAGGGGTAATCATAGGTTATGGTTGGATCAATAGAACTTCCCAACCAGTTCTCTAAATCGCTAGTTAATCCAATAGTTGCTGAGGAATCCAAGCCATAGCGATCAAAAGAAGCTTTCACATCAACTTCCTTGGGATCAATTTCCAGAAGTTGGGCTATATAAGAAACCAACCAGGCTTGAATAGCGGCTTGGTTCTTGTTGGTTTCAACAGCGATTTCTTGATTTTGAATTGCCATGATAATTTTCTCCTAATGGGTCTGGGATAAAAATTTTGATCCCCAAAAATGGGAACAATGGATTGGGTCGTTAAAAAATCCATTCCCTAAATTATAAACCTAAATTTGTAGGTTTTTTTCTGGGTTTTTAGGGGTGAACATTAAATTTCTAAAACAAGAAAATTAGGTTCAGGATTAAGACAGTACACGAGATAGATTCTAGTATCCTGCTATGTTGCATTTCTAGCGGCTAAAAAAGCTTTTTTAGCTTTGATAGTATCGGCTTTAGGAATCTTGACATCCCAAATTAAACCCAGCTTTTCCAAAATGAGGACAACCCAGCCCCCGATATCAATTTGCCACCAGTCGAAACCAAAAATGGCTGATTGCGGAAAAGCATGGTGACTATTGTGCCATCCTTCACCCAAAGAAGGAAGAGCCAGCCAGAGATTGTTCCGGCTGTGATCAGGGGTATTAAAGGAGCGACCGCCCAGGACGTGACAAAAAGAGTTGACGCCATTGATGAGGTTATTGACAAAGAACATCCGCACCAGTCCTCCCCAAAGAAAGCCTTGAAAAGCTCCCAGCCATGAGTTGGTCAAAACACCGCCTACGATAGCAGGAATTACCAGTCCTAAAATCACCCACAGCCAATAATATTGGCTTACTGTGGTTAGGGCTTTGTCCCGCAGTAAGTCGGGGACATAGTGGATAGTATTGGGGTGTTCTCTGTTGGTCGCTAACCAGCCATCATGAGCGTGCCAAAAGCCTTTAATCTGATCCGTCAATCCTTCTCCAAAAAGATGGGGAGAATGAGGATCTCCGGGTTGATCGGCATATTCATGATGACGACGATGGGCGGCTACTGCCAACAGCAAGGGGCCAGGGGCAGCCATAGCACCCAGAATGGCTAAGGTCACTCTAACAACGACATTAGCTTTAAACGCATTATGGCTAAAAAGGCGATGCCAACCGACAGTAAAGCCAATTTGAGTTAAGAACCACAGACTGATAAACAGCCCTAAGTCCACCCAAGTCACAGGAATTCCGAACAATAGTAAAACAAGGGCGGTGATGAATCCCAAAAAAAGGTACAACTTCAAACAAGATGAAGTGTATGGTTTGAGGAACTATCAGGTGAGGGGCTGTGATGGTTTTTTGTCTTTTGTCTGGATTAACAAGAGGTTCTGTAATCATTGGATCAGTTAAGTTCATGATTGCGGTTAATCATTGCTTTTCTGGGTTTAATGCCCAACTTGAAGGCTAGTTGCAGGCTTCATTACTACTCACCTTTCTTTTTTTAGCGGCGATCGCTTCGGCTGTGGGCATTTTCAAGTCCCAAACTAAACCGAGCTTTTCGAGGAGCCGAATCACGAAGCCACCGAGATCGATTTGCCACCATTGGAAACTATGAATAGCCGCATAGGGAAAAGCATGGTGGTTGTTGTGCCATTCTCCACAGGTGAACAAAGCCACCCAGAGGTTATTACGGCTATAGTCGTCAGTCTCAAAGGGACGATTTCCTAAGAGATGGGCCAGAGAGCCAACCGTCCAGAAACCTAAATGGTGTTGAAGGAAGATACGGAGAAAGCCGCCCCATAATGCTCCGGTCAAGGCCCCCATCCAAGTTCCGGTGATTACTCCACCAATAACACCCGGAATCGCTACCCCCAAAAATAGCCACAAATAATAAAGTTGGCTAATTCTGTTCAGCATCGGATCTCGCACCATGTCTTTAGCAAAGACAAAAGTGTTCGTGAGTTCATGATTGAATGTCCAACCGACATGAGAATGCCATAGCCCTTCTAAAAAGCCCAATTTTTGATCTTCTTTAACAAAGGGAGAATGGGGATCTCCGGGGGTATCACTGTATTTGTGATGACGGCGATGGGTGGCTACCCAATAATTGAGGGGGCCCTCTGCGGCCATAGAACCCAGGATAGCCAGGATAATTCTCACCGTCTGATTAGCTTGGAAAGCGCAGTGGGCAAAGTGTCTATGCAGTCCTACTGTTACGCCAATGGCTGTTAAAAAATACATAATCAGCAATAGCCAGATATCTACGGCACTAACACCGATCTGAAAAGCCAGGACTACTGCTGCGACAGATCCGCTTAAGGGAATGATGAGATTACCGATGCCGTGAATTTCTTGTTGTCTCTTCAGGCGATCGCTTTTAATTGTGATTGCTTGCATTGTTGGCTCAACCTACATAAGTTTTGTAGTCGGGACTTTAATCCTGAGCTAGGGTAATTGTTTTCGCCTCTATCATCTTGGCGGTGGGCCGATTTACATCCCAAGCCCAGCCTAATTTTTCTAATATCCAAACTACTGCATAACCAATATCAATTTGCCACCCTTTCAAACCGATAGCAGCAGAGCTTTCAAACGCATGGTGATTGTTTTGCCAAGACTCGCCAAACGTTGGGATCGCCACCCAAGGGTTATTCTTGCTTTGATCGCCTGTCTTAAAACCACGAGTCCCATAAAGATGAGATACAGAATTAACGCTCAATATGATGTTATCTACAATAAACAAGCGCACAACACCCCCCCAAAGAAAGCCTTGCAATGCTCCTATTAGGGACAAATGAAGTAGTCCGCCGATCACAGTAGGAATCGCTAGACCCAGAAGCACCCAAACTAGATACAATCGGCTAATTTTGGATATGCTTTGATCTCGCAGGAGTTCGGGGGCATAATAGGCAGGATTAGGATAATCATGATCAATCAGCCAGCCAACATGGGAATGCCATAATCCCTTGAGAGTTCCGAGAAATCCCTGACCGTGAAGATTAGGGGAATGGGGATCACCGGGTAGATCACTGCACTCATGATGGCGACGATGAACGGCTACCCAGGAAATTAAGGGCCCTTGGGCAGCTACAGAACCCAGTATAGCGAATATCACCCGAATGCTCTGGTGAGTTTTAAAAGCACGATGGGTATAGTAGCGATGAAAACCGACACTTACCCCGGTCATGGTCAACGCCCACATCACAATCAGCATTCCGATCTCGATTGGCCCAATAGGTAGCCACCACAGGGAAATAATGGCTACAATTGTTCCTAAAAAGGGAACAAAGTTGTACCACCAAAAATGTTTATATTGCAGTCCTTTAATGTAGTCATTGCTAATAACCTTTGTCTTCTGATTGGGTATGGCACTATCGCAATGTGTTGTCATTCTCTAACTCCTCATGATGACGCAATAGAAAAAGTTGGCACTGCAAAAAATCCAGATTCAGTCAAGTTTACTAGAAATTGCTGGCATCTATTGTTAAATTTTCAGACTGTTTGTTAACTTTCAACTTTTCTGCAATCATCCCGGCTGTGGGGGTTTTGAGATCCCAAGCTAAACCTACTTTTTGGAGAGCCAGAATCACCCCACCGCCCATATCAATTTGCCACCATTTCAGACCTAACAAGGCTGAGTGGGGAAAGGCATGATGATTGTTATGCCAAGCTTCTCCAAAGTTGGCTAGGGAGAGCCAGAATGTGTTGTGGCTTTGCTCTTCGGTCTCAAAGGGGCGTTGTCCATAACAGTGAGCAATGGAGTTAATTGTCCAAAAGGCATGATTAACACAAAAGATTCGCACCAAACCCCCCCAGAGAAATCCTTGTAAAAGGCCTATCCAAGTTCCCGTAAGAAGTCCGTCTATAATTGCGGGAATGGCTAAACCCAGGATAACCCAAGTCAGATAAAAACGATTGACTTTGGTAATGATTGGATCTCTGAGCAAGTCTTTAGCAAAAACAACCGTATTGGTAACGTCACTGTTCAACATCCAAGCAACTTGACCATGCCACAATCCCCGCAGAGTTGCCCATTTTTCTCCTTTATATATTAAGGGAGAGTGGGGATCGCCCGGACGATCGCTATACTTGTGATGCCGACGGTGAATACTTGCCCATTGAATAACGGGCCCTTGAGCGGACATACATCCTAATATTGCCAACAGGACTCTAATAACTGTATTGGTCTTAAAAGCACCGTGAGCAAAATGTCGGTGAAAACCCACTGTTATTCCCAGCATTGTCAAGGTATACATGATCAGAAATAGTCCAATGTCTACTAAACTGATCCCCAACTTAAAAGTTGTATAAATGGCTACTAATAACCCCAAAAAAGGAATCAAGATAGTAGCAAAGGCGTAACGCTGTTGCAGGGATTTAAGATAATCATTTTCTAGGGTGATTTTGGGGCTTATATTGGGTGTTGGGCTATCCACGGGTATAGACATTGATGTTTCCTCAATTGACCTAGGTTTAAATAGCAGGGGAAAATTTAAAACGAAAGGACTTTATAACTCCGATTTGCCAATCTTTCCCCCGACAATATTGAGAGTTTCGCACAGAAACTTTTCTTTGCAAATACGCCGTTGAATTTTGCCACTGGAAGTTTTAGGAATACTCCCCGTTTTAATCAGTACCGTGCCATAAGCCTGGATTTCATGTTGCTGCATGATGGCTTCACCAATTTCTGCGACGACCTCTTTGACATTCAGATGTCGTAAATGTGTCCGTTCGACTTCAGCTACTATTATTAACTGCTCTGTATTATCTTTTTCTATTGCAAAAGCGGCACAACAATTGCCTCGCAACGCTGGATGGCTGGTTTCTACTGTTATTTCAATATCTTGGGGGTAATAATTGCGACCTCTAATAATAATCATATCTTTCATCCGTCCCGTGATGAATAGCTCCCCCTCTCGCAAAAATCCTAGATCTCCAGTGCGGAGAAAGGGCCCCTGATTCGTTTCTGCTAGATAAGCTCCAAAAGCTTGTTCTGAAAGTTCGGGTTGGTTCCAATAGCCTTGAGCAACACTTTCACCCGATACCCAGATTTCCCCGACTTGACCTGAATGACATTGCTGAAAAGATTCGGGTTCAACGATGACAATTTGGGTATCTAGCCAACCTCGTCCACATCCAACGAGATGTCTAACATTTTCAACGTCTTTAGATGCTTCTGTCACCCCATTTTGCTCTAATGCGTCTGCGACAACGGTGCAGTAAATGGGTTCTTCTTGAACCAGTCCCCCTGAAATCATTAAGGTAGATTCAGCCATCCCATAGCAGGGATAAAAACTATTAGCCGCGAAACCATAAGGGGCAAATTTAGCAATAAAACGCTCTAAAGTGTCTCTCCGCACGGGTTCAGAACCACTGTAAGCACTTTCCCAGCTACTGAGGTCGAGGGTTTCAAGTTGTTCATTGGTAATCTTTTGAACGCAAAGATCGTAGGCAAAATTAGGCCCGCCGCAGTGGGTTGCTTTGTAGTTTGTAATTGCCTGAAGCCATCGCCAAGGGTGTTGGATAAAACTTTCGGGTTTCATCAATACCCCCATAAATCCAGTGTACAAAGGCTGAATAATTCCATCAATTAGACCCATATCATGAAAACTGGGTAGCCAGCTAACCGATAGGCTTTCTGGTGTCAGTTGAAAGGCTTGTTTGATATACTCGGAATTTTGCAATAGATTACCATGAGTTACCATGACTCCTTTTGGTGTCCCTGTCGATCCAGATGTGTATTGGAGAAAAGCTAAAGAATCTATTGTTGTTGTTGATTTCTCCCAATCTGAACCTAGATCAATACTGATTTCATCACTAACTATTAAAGGTAAAGTTGCTAATTCTGGATAATTAGCTAGTTGTGATTTGAGTTTGCTGAATAAAGATGTTGTAGTTAGTGCTAATGTTGCTTGTGAATCTGATTTGATTGTTAAAAGCCGAGTTGCTGGTCTGTTGGGTCGAGGGGGATTAACCGGAACAGCGATCGCATCAGCATATAAACAGCCAAAAAAAGCACTAATAAATTCTAAACCGGGTGGATATAACAATAATACTCTTTCACCCCGATTAATTTTCTGACCCAGTTGATAGGCAATTGCTCTAGCTTTTTGATCTAATTCTTGATAGGTTAATTGATCTGATTCTTGTTCTCCATTTGGAAGAAACTTAAAGGCTATTTGGTTAGGGTGAGCAACGGCCTGATCCCGTAGTATTTCTACTAAAGTTGAATCCCTTTTTTCTGTTTTCCCCATTATTAATACTCAAAAGCTACATACAGCACATCTACGACATACTAGCATTGTTATATTGCCTAAGTGAAGTACCTAATACCAAGGTTTCACGCTATGGCAGTCAGCACTCCGCCTTCACAGACAAACGCCTTATCTCCTACTCCCCAAAACCCAGATCGCTAAAATACTTCTAAGTCTGAAAACCGCCCCATTTTTTGAGCCTGTGCAGCTTCACCACAAGTCGGAGGTGTGGGAAACATCTTACCTGGATTTGCCAAACCTTGAGGATTAAAAGCTAGGCGCGGCCATTGCATGGTATCTAAATCAATATGATTAAACATTTCCGGCATCAAACATTTTTTATCAGCACCAATACCATGTTCTCCAGAAATACTTCCACCCACTCTCACACAAAGTTTTAGAATTTCGCCACTTAATTCTTCTACCTGTTTAAAAGCACCAGGAATGGCATGATCATAAAGAATGACTGGATGTAAGTTCCCATCACCCGCATGAAGGGCATTTGCAATACGATACCCATATTGATTTCCTAAAGCTGAAATTTCCTTCAGAACAGCGACTAATTGAGTCCGAGGGATAACTCCATCTTGGAGAAAATAATGACTTTGATACCCTAATGCAATTAGGGCTGTTTTACGTCCTTGCCAAAGTTTTATTCGCCTTTGTTCGTCACTAGCAATGATTACATTTCTGGCTCCGTTTTGTTGGCAAATTTTAGCAACCTGCTGTTTACTGCTTTCAACTTCTACTGCTAAACCATCAACCTCTATCAACAAAACTGCCGCAGCATCTCTAGGATAACATCCGGTATTAATAACATCTTCAATCGCTTTAATCGTAGTCCCATCCATTAATTCCATTGCCGCCGGAATTATTCCAGCACTAATAATATGAGTAACAGTATCACCAGCGGCTTCAATAGTGGTAAAGTCTGCTAGAACAGTACCAATGGCTTCAGGTGTTTTAATCATGCGTAAAGTAATTTCTGTAGCTATGCCTAGCGTGCCTTCTGAACCGACAAATAAACCCGTGAGATCATAACCGGGCATTTCTGAAATGATTCCCCCAACATCAACCACAGAACCGTCAGGAATTACCAATTTTAACCCCAAGACATGATTCGTTGTTACCCCATATTTTAAGCAATGAATACCCCCAGCATTCTCCGCAATATTACCCCCAATTGTGCAAACCGTTTGACTGGAAGGGTCTGGCGCATAATAAAAACCTTTACCACTAATAGCTTGAGTCACCCAATTATTAATCACACCCGCTTGCACAATAATTCGCTGATTTTCTAGGTCAACTTTTAAGATTTTGTTCATTAAGGTGGTGACAATTAAAACACAATCTTCAACGGGTAACGCACCTCCAGATAAACCTGTTCCCGCACCTCGCGTCACCCAAGGAATTTGATTTTCATAGCAGATTTTTACGACCTCTGCTACTTGTTCAGTGGTGCGAGGTAGTACCACTAATGCGGGACGTTGACGATAGCTTGTTAAACTATCACATTCATAGGTGAGCAATTCTTCTTGGCGTTGGACAACTGCTTTTTTACCTACAACAGCCTCAAATTTGGGGGCAATTTTTTGCCGTAGAGACGCGCCATGGTCGGTCTCTACTTGTAGATCAGAGACGATATTCTGATTAATCATTTTGTCGATCACGCTAAAATAAAAAACGATATCCCTCGATTAAACATACCATGACGGCTAAAGTAGAAATTTACACTTGGACTTATTGCCCTTTTTGCCCTAGAGCCAAAGCCTTACTCCAGAAGAAAGGGGTTGAATTTACTGAATACTCTATTGATGGGGATGAAGATGCGAGAGCTAAGATGGCAGAACGGGCTAATGGCAGACGGAGTGTTCCTCAAATTTTTATCAATGATCAACATATTGGTGGTTTTGATGATATTTCCGCATTAGATAAGCAGGGGAAATTGGACGAACTTTTACAAGTCAGTCCAACTTGAAAAAACCATTAAGGTTACTGATTTACAAAATTGGGTGGCTAGTTAACCCTTTCGGGGAATTCAAAAATGGTCAAGTTCTTGCTTGGCCATCTCTTGAATATCTTGGGTAATAATTGAGCGAATATCATAGCCTTGATCATACATTTTTAACCACTTTTGTGCTGTATTTCCTTCCTGTAAAATTGTTTGTATAGGTGAGAGAAAATGATCAAAGCCTTGCTGTTTTACTAAGGGCAAAACATCATTATAAATTTCATTAATCCAATGTCGAGCTAGAATTTTTCTACCGTCTTGCCAATGTCTTAACTCAGCTTCTAAACTAGATACTTTGACGGCGGCTTCATTCGCTTTTGTTAAATCAATTAAGTCTTGTTTCCGGGTTGTTGCGGGTAATTGACTCATTTCTAAAGGGTCAATTCTCGGATCATTAATCAATTGCAGAAGCCGCGCTTCTAACAAAGCGGTAATAGCCAGAAGAGAATGAGGATCTGTCACTAAATCACAAATTCTGAGTTCTAGCCGATTAATATCATAAGGTCGGCGATCGCCATTGGGTCGAACATTATCCCAATGATGACGAACATTAAACATTGTCCCTGCGGCTAAATGTCCTTCTACCCACTCAATATATTCGGCGTGGCTTTCAAATAGGGGAATGTGATATTGAGAATGGGGTAAAATGTGCCAGCGTGTAGAATGATAACCTGTAATTTGATTATCAAGAAATGGAGAGGAAGCACTTAAGGCTAAATATAAGGGTGCTTCCATTTTAATCAGCCGACAAGCTCGGATCAACAGTTCTGGATCACTAAAACCAATGTTGATATGAACACTAGCAGTAACGACATTAGTTCCGTGGTGGCGCTCAATGTATTCTAAATAAGGATTTGTATCTCCTGAACGATAAAAGCGATCGCTTCCTCCTAATGATAATGTACTGCCAGGAATTACCGTATAATCTCCTAAAGTTTTCAGATATTCTCTGAGTTGAATTCGCGGTAATATTAATTGACTCAACAACTGTTCGTAACTGTGAAGAGGTTCAGTGGTATATTCGATATGTCGCTCATCTGTTTCTAGCATAAACCTATCCACTTTTCCGGCAATTTGTTCAGCTAAGGGAATGGGATCGCCTTGGGGAGTACCCAGAAACATTTCTAATTCAAAGCCTTTAGTTAAGAGCATAGGATTTAATTCAATTTAATCGTTTTAATTCTACTGTTTCCAGGGATTTTGGCAATTAGTAAATTAATGGCATTGACGACGGGATCTAAATAAGCCTGGGTTAAAGTCGGATAAGGCTGAGGTTGGTTTTTGCCAATACCAAATTCTAATTTTTCCTCTTTTTCGGGTAGATATAAAGTCCCAAACATCCAATCCCAAATTCCTAAAAACTCCCCGTAGTTTTTGTTAAGATGTTGGGGTGCTATGCTGTGATGAATTTGGTGTAGAACTGGACTCACAAAAATATGGTTCCCTATGTTTCCGTATGAAAGCCAGATGTGAGAATGGGCAAGATTACCACCTGCCAGATAATATAGAGCGACCAAAAAATTTAGACCAAATAGAGTTATAACCTGGATTTTACCAAAAAATAGATAAATTAGTATCCCTTGTAAAGGGGCACTGATGGCTGTAGTAATCAACTTTTTATTAAGTTCATATAAGGGGTGAGAACGATATAACGTAATGGGGGTTAAGACTTCGCTGGAATGATGTAGACTATGAAATTGCCAGAGGATAGGATTTTGGTGATGCCAAGCATGGTTCAGGTAAGATGCAAAGTCAAAAACTACAACAAATAAGATGGTAAAAATCACGAGCGACCCCCAGTTTTCGGTTGTGAATCCTCCAAAATGACCAAAGGTTTCTTGCAGCCAATTATTGATTAGGGATGCTACCAATGATGTTTCAAACCACGCTAAACGCAAACCACCAGGAGCGAGAATATTATTGATGATAAAGATTTGATAATCTAGCTTAGCCGAAGGATGAAAGTAGGTTTCTTTGGGGAAGCAAAAATTAAGAAAACCTTTAAAGTTAAGATCAGACTTAGGTTGCGATCGCCAATAAACCAGTCCAGCTAATAACAGAGAAGTTAATAAATATAGCCAATAAAGGCGACGGCTACCATTAAGGTGATTGAAGATTTGACTGCGTAAATATTCAAGAATCTGCCCTAGTAATCCTTCTAAGTCTGGTACCCAAGCTGTTAATTCTGGTGTCATAAAAAACGGTGGAATCTTTAGAAACTGAGAGTACGGGGTGCTGAAATTGGATAATTTTTATTACTGATTTAGTATTGGAGTCGGGATAAAAATATTTAGTCTGAGTCAACAGTAATTTCTTGAATTGCTGCTTTCTGAGAACCTTGACCAGATTTAGCTAAATATATCCCAGCCAACACGGCGAAAAAAGCGACCCAGTTGAGGATAGTGAGTTTTTCGGAAAATATTACCCAGGCTAATATAGCAGTAATAATTGGATCAAGCAACAGGAATAAAGATATAAAACCTGACGAAAACTTTTTCAGGTTATGGAACATAATCACCGTCGCTAGAACTTGACAGAAAAGTGCGAGGGAAATTACGGCTAACCATCCATTCACGGAAATGGGAAAAACTTGATCATCAAAAATCAAAGTTATGGGTAACAGCCAAAGAGTTCTGAACAAACAACTCCATAATATGATAGTTGTTGCCGAAAACTTAGCTCGTAATTTTTCTGCACACAAAGCATTTCCCGCATAAAATACAGATGAAAGTAAAGCGATAGCATCTCCTCTAAAATGAGTGCTCGTTAAGTTAAAATCTTCAAAACCAATAGTAAACGCACCGACTGAAGCTAAAATCAAACCCATAATAAATTTGCTGTCAAACCTGTGTTTTAAAAACAGCCAACCGCCTAAAGTGGCAAAGAATGGGGTGAAATTATGCAACAAATTGGAATTGGCAATATTGGTTTGAGTTAAAGACCAAGCCCAAGCCGTTAAGTTAGCAGCACCAAAACCCGCAGCTAGTACAAATAATCCTATATCCTGAAGAGTCCAAGACTCCTGTTGTTTAGGGGGCCTCTGGGATACTTTACTACTGATTATTGTGAGGATCTCCCAAACCCCAAGGATGACAGTAGAAATCAAAAAGCGATTAAAGACTGTCGCATTAGGACTAATTTCTTGTTCGCTGACTCTGATAAATATTGGTGCTAGAGACAACATAAATACTGCTAGGGGAATTAACAGTAAAGTGTTCAGAGTTGGTTTGTTTTCAGTTTGTACTTCTGGAACATTGACTGTGATAGTCATAATTTATTGAGAAATGTTGATTGAATAGCAAGTATATACTTGGTCATGCTCAGACTACAGATTGCCAGTCATTTTACAATATACCTGATTAAGCTTGATTCGATAATAGAAGATTAAGTCTTTTAAGAGACAGCGCTCCAATATTGCTAGAAGTGGTAAAATTCTAATTCAGCTATTCTCCTGGCTGCCACTATGGTTATTACTAATAAAGAATATCTTTATGGAAGCTATCGCAATAATTGGAATGGGTTGTCGTTTCCCCAAAGCTCAAGATATAGAATCCTTCTGGAGACTACTGAGGGACGGTCGAGATGCCATCACTGAGATCCCGATACAGCGATGGGATATTAATGATCTATATGCTCCCCAAGCAGGTACACCCGGAAAAATCGTGTCCCGTTGGGGTGGCTTCTTAGATAATATTGATCATTTCGATCCCGACTTTTTCCAGATTTCCGTCGGTGATGCCCAGCGCATAGACCCCCATCATAGACTGGTATTAGAGGTGGCTTGGGAATCTTTAGAAAATGCTGGTATCGTCCCCCATACACTCTTCAGTAGTAAAACAGGGGTGTTCATTGGCATGAGCCAAAGCGATCATAATAGATTACTTTATAAAGATATATCTGCCATAGATGCTGAAGATGGGCCCCACACATTTCTTTGTTTTGTCGCTAATCGCTTATCTTATTTTTTAAATCTACAAGGGCCTAGTTTAGCCATTGATACGGCTTGTTCTTCCTCTCTGGTTGCTGTACATTTAGCTTGTCAGAGTTTACGGACTGGTGAGTCTAATTTGGCTATTACTGGAGGAGTATCCCTGCGTTTATCTCCAGAAGAATCAATTGCTCTTTCTCTCAAGGGGATGCTATCTCCTGATGGTCGCTGTAAAACTTTTGATGCTGAGGCGAATGGTTTTGTTAGGGGTGAAGGGTGCGGAATTGTTGTTCTCAAACGCCTTGATGATGCCCTTAAAGATAGAGATAATATTCTGGCTGTGATTAGAGGCTCGGCTGTTAACCATAATGGTCTGAGTCATGGGATTACATCTCCTAATGGACTGGCTCAACAAAGACTGCTTCAACAAGCGCTGGAAAATGCTGAAGTCTCACCTAATCAAATTGGTTATGTGGAAACCCACGGCACTGCTTCAGCTTTAGGAGATGCTATTGAATATAAAGCCTTAAAAACAATATTAATGCCAAATCGAGAGCCCGATCAACCTTGTTGGCTTGGCTCAGTTAAAAGTAGTATTGGTCATTTAGAAGCGGCGGCTGGAATAGCAAGTTTAATTAAGGCAACCCTATCTCTGCAACATCGACAGATTTTTCCTAATCTACATATTAAACAAGTCAATCCTTATATTTCTTTAGCCGGGACAACTTTCTCGATCCCAACAACTTTAGAGCCTTGGAATTCAAGCACAGAGTCAAGATTTGCGGGAGTAAGTTCTTTTGGTTTTGGGGGTACTAACTGTCATGTGATTCTGGAAGAAGCTCCGTTATTATCTCATAAAAATATCATTAAAATGGAACGTCCCCTCCATCTTCTGACCCTATCCGCTAAGAGCGAAAAGGCACTATTAGACCTGGTAAATCTTTATAGAGAAAACTTGCAGAACAGTGATGCTAATTTTTCCCTAGCAGACTTCTGTTTCAGTGCTAATACCGGAAGAACTCATTTTGACCATCGTTTAGCTGTTGTGGCAGAATCACGGGCAGTATTGGTAGAAAAGTTAGCGACTATTGCTCATCAAACTGATATTTTGGGAAGGGATCAAAAGCGATCGCTCAAGGGTCAGCCACCCAAAATAGTATTTTTATTCCCTGGACAGGGGACTCAATATCTCAACTCCTGTCGTCAACTCTACGAAACTCAACCTACATTCCGGGCTATTTTAGAGCGCTGCCAAGAAATTCTCCGCCCTTATTTAGATCAGCCACTACTAGAGATTTTATATCCACAACATCAGAGCACAGCCACTCATTTATTAACTGAAACAGCCTATACCCAACCTGCTTTATTCGCCCTGGAATATGCCTTAGCTGAGTTATGGAAATCTTGGGGGATCATCCCCGATGCTGTTATGGGTTATAGCCTGGGTGAATATGTAGCAGCTTGTGTGGCTGGGGTGTTTAGCTTAGAAGATGCCCTCAGTCTAGTCGCCCAACGGGGACATTTAATGCAATCATTGTCACCCCAGAAACCGGGTTTCTTAACTAGCTCTATGGTGAAAACAGAGGTTAACGCAGAAACCCGGTTTCTAGAGGTTTTCGCAGATCTAGCCCAATCTCCCTTGATGAAACCCGTTGTCGCAGCATTTAAACAAATTGCTTCAACCGTAACTTATTCATCCCCAAAAATTAATATCATTTCCCCGATTACTGCACAACAAATTCAAGCAGAAATCGCAACTCCTGAATATTGGTGCAATCAGATTCAGCAGCCAGTCCGATTTGCTGATAGCATTAAGACTCTTGATCATCAAGGTTATGAAGTCTTTGTGGAGGTAGGCCCCCAATCTCTACTTTTAGCAATGGGTAGAGACTGTTTAGATCCAGGTGTGGGGGTTTGGTTAACGGGGGCTAATTCAGATGGGTCAGACTGGCTACAACTCCTGCAAAATTTAGCAACTTTATATTTACAGGGAGTTCCTGTAGATTGGCATGGTTTTGATCGGGATTATCCTCGAAATTGGCAATTACTGCCAACTTATCCCTTCCAAAAACAACGATACTGGTTTGATCAAGATGCCAATAGTTTTTACCAAACCACCCCATTATCAAACCCAGTATCAACCCCAGAAATAGCTTGTCAAAATAGTCTTGAAACTCCATCAAACCCCGATTTAAAAACAACTCTAAATTCTGATTCTACTGACGAATCAGCTTCACTGGTTTTGACTCCTACAGCCGAATCAATTCAGAATTGGATAGTCAACTGGCTGCATCAAAATTTACCCGGAGAAACCCAATTAACGGACAATGGCAAATCAGGAAAATCTTTTCTCGATTATGGACTCAAATCCATAGGAGCCGTAAAATTAGCTAAAGATTTAGAAAAATTGCTCGGACGTTCCTTAGAAGCCACAATCGTTTGGAATTTTCCCACTATTGAAACTTTAGCGCAGCACTTAGCTGGCGATCAAGAAAACCCAGTTTCAACCGTTGAAGAGGAGCACAGAAAGTTAATCAGCCCATTCCCCGTTGGCAAAAAAGCGATGGAATTTAGCTTATTATATTTTGCCAGTAACGAAGCTGAATTCAAAGATGACAAGTACAGATTATTAATAGAAAGTAGTCAATTTGCTGATAAACATGGCTTCAGTGCAGTTTGGATACCCGAACGCCATTTTCATGCTTTTGGTGGACTCTACCCCAATCCTGCTGTTTTGGGTTCTGCTCTAGCAATGGTAACAGATCGCATTCGTATTCGGGCGGGTAGTGTGGTTTTACCTCTACATAATCCTATCCGAGTGGCTGAAGAATGGGCGGTGGTAGATAACCTTTCCCAAGGGCGTGTAGATGTTGCTTTTGCTCGGGGTTGGAACCCAAATGATTTTGTTTTAGCGCCTAATCAATTTGCGAATAGTGCAGAAGTGATGTTTTCTGGGATTAAAACTGTACAGAAGTTGTGGCAAGGTGAATCAATTTTGTTACAAAATGGTATGGGTAAAGAAACTGAAACTCGGATTTATCCCCTACCTAAACAACAGGAAATAGCAATTTGGATTACTTGTACTGGGGGAAAAGAAAGATTTGTTGAAGCGGGCGCGATGGGGGCTAATGTTTTAACTGCACTTCTGTTCCAACCCATTGAAGAATTAGCCGAAAAAATTGCTTGTTATCGAGAGTCATTGGCAAAAAATGGTTATGATGCAGAGGCGGGACAAGTGACTTTGATGCTGCATACTTTCATTGGTGAAGATATGAATTTAGTGCGTCATAAAGTCAGGAAGCCATTTACTGATTATTTAGAAAGTTCTGTGAATCTGTGGAGACATGGAATTACGAATCTGGAGGGTTTGGAGTCCAAAGAAAGAGAACATTTATTGGCTTATGCTTTTGAGCGTTATTTTCAAACTAGCGCTTTAATTGGTACGCCCGAAAGTTGTGAGTTAATGGTGCAACAATTACAAGCTATTGGAGTTGATGAAATTGCTTGTTTAATTGACTTTGGAATTGATGCAGATTCTATTATGGCTTCTCTCTATTCCCTGAAAAAACTCAAGGAAAAATCTGAGTTAATGAGGGTATCATCTAATTGTCATCTTAATCAATCGCTGACAGTAAAAGAGAAACCTATAATCAATTTAGAACGGTCACAAACCTCATCCAAATGGATTATTGATCGCCAAGGAAAACCCAATGCTAAGTTGCGTCTTTTCTGTCTTCCTCATGGGGGAGGAGATATTTCTGTATTCAAAGATTGGTCACATAGTCTACCACCAGATATTGAAGTTTATAGCCTCCAGCTTGCTCCTCAAACATATACTGGAAGTCAACCGACTTTTGAGGATCTGACTCCCTTAGTGGCAGATTTGGCAGAATTTTTGTTACCTTATCTTGATCTGGAATTTGCTTTTTATGGTCATAGTTTAGGAGCATTAATTAATTTTGAACTGTGTCGTTATTTGCGTCGTCATCATCATAAGCAACCGATTCATTTCTTTGTCGGGGCTCAACACGCTCCCCAACTTCCTTACCCCTATCCTTCCTTAGAAAACCTTTCTCACGCCGATTTACTCAAGTTTGTGAAAGATTTAACGAATATAGAACTCTCTAAATCTGTTGGAGAAGATGATCCATTTTTACTGATGTTGCTAAATTCCTTGAAAGTAGCATCTGTGATCCAAAAAGAGCACTATTCTTACACAGAAGAAAAACCGCTAGATTGTCCTATTACTAGCTTTGTGGGTTGTGGGGATAAATTTTTGAATCAAGACCATCTTTCCCCTTGGGGCGTTCATACTAACAAGTCATTTAAGCTACATCAGGTTGATGGTAAACATCTGTTTTTGGATAGTCATCGAGAGCAGATTTTACAATTGATATCCCAAGAGTTATTAGCTTATCAACCTTTCCCCAATTCCTGAGCACTTTGGGTATAATTTGGATCTGATCAACCCGTTCTTTATACAAATTCAACAGCGAATCTAATAAAGAATCAGACAAATCATGGGGTTATAATCCTAAATTCAAAAATGAAAATACAGAAGCTCAAAAAAAGTTTGCTGAACGGAAAAAGGAATCCCTGTGAGGGTTAATAGGGTCTGATTATTGATTTTTCTGCTGGTTTTTTTGGGCTAATGCTTCATGATTTGTTCGATAAATTTTTAGTCGATCTTGACTTTCAGGATAAATAAAAGAATCTTTAGGAATAGATTCAAGTAAATTAATAGATTGTTTCCAAACGGTTAGAGGATGGGGAGGATTTTCAATTAGTTTTGATGCTTATACTGCTAACTTTTCAGACGTTGATAAACGATTTTGAGGAGTTTCTGAAGCCACAATATTTAGATTACTCAGCTTAGAATTAAAACGATTAAAATCAACAATCCAATTCCTCCTAATAAAATTACACCAGTCACAATAATAATTAACTGACAAATTTCTTTTCCCTGTTTCTGTTTGAACTTAGCTTCCTGTTGCTGACGTTTGAGTTCAGTTTTTTGCTGACGTGTTAACTTAAAGTTCAAAAAATGTATTAATTTCTTTTATAAATAATTTTAACTGCTCAACACGATTAACAACATCTAAACGGATAAAATCAAAATCTAAATAGGAGACAATTTCTTCAACTTGAGCTTTAGTTTTATCATAGCAGCGTCCAACTCGTTGATAAATTAGATCTAAATCTTCCGCAGGGTGAGATCTATTTTCCATATTATCAATTTCAGGGTTAAATCCAAATTCTTGTTTAATATAATTAGGGGTTAAACATTTATCTATCTTTTGAAAATGTTTCCATTCAGCTAAGAACCAAGCTTCAAATTCCATAACAGCAAAAATTAAATGAATCGGAATTCCTGTTTGATTGCGTAAAGTATATTGAAAACTTCGCTCTAAAGTTGCTTTTTCTGAAATATTTTTAGGATATAAATCTCTTAATCCAATAATTTTTTCATATCCATTTTGAGTTAAACTAGAGCGTTGATCTCTCATATCTGAATTAACACTGTTATCTTGTCCTGAATCATAAATTAGAATATAAAATTCGGTTTCTGGATTGGGAGGTTCATTTTTAATCAGTGTAACTGTACGGATTTTTTTCTTACCTCCAATAACCGCTTCCTCGATACGGATAGAATGCTGACTTGCAAAGGATTTTAGAAACTCTCGAACAAAAATTTGTTCAGTTTGACCTTCTACAAAAATCGCTAACTTCCTCATGCTGTAGCGTCCTCATCAGCGAAGCCTTCTAAATAAAAGTCACTTGAGAAAAAGTCAAAATTATTTAATCCGGTAAGCTCAAATTCTTCAAATCTATCTTGGGAATTATAAATATTATATAACTTAGAACATCCGGGTAAGCGTTCAATTACAGACCAATATTCAAGGGGAACACCATTCATAATAAACCGATCATTAGTAGTCATAATCAGTTGTAATGATCCAGTCTTTGCTTTTTCAATCAGTAATTTTATTAAAGCTGATGAACGTTCATAATCTAATCCTTCGCCAATATCATCAATTAAAATACAATCAGGACATTGTTCTCGGCTAAATAGAGCATAATTAATTTGAATAATCAATGATAATGCTCTAAACATCCCTTGAGACATTTGAGATTGTTCAGTGTTGGCGTTTAAAGTATGTTCTCGAACCGATAAATATTGTGCATCTTCAAGGAAAAAAGGAACAGATTCTATTTCTTCTTGAAGAAAGGAAGGTTTTTGAATTTCAATCCAAGATAAATCATATCCTATCGATTTCATATCGCTTAAAATCGATTCAACAAACTTATCTCCAAAGTCTTCTTTACCGATTTTCAAAATCTCAACAACAAAATCTGTATCTTTAAAATCAATAATTGTTCTGATATCTTTTTTTGCAGAAAATGCCAGGAAAGAATTCTTACCTAATGAGGTTCCAAATCGATAATATCTTAAAGATTTAGCCCAATTATATAAAGATTCAAAAAAAGGATGTTGAACGGTATCCCGACGTTCTACCGCAGCGAGTTTATCAGTGGGAGTTTGAAACTTCATCTGAGTTTGTAATTCTTCTGCAAAAATTCTTCCTTCTCCACCTTCTCCGCGTTCTAGGTAAGTTTTTGAACCGATATAAAAATTTTCTAAAGTAACTTGACCTTGATCAATAATTAGTGTATATTCTATTTTTTCTTCAGGTTCATAAGCGTTAAAAATTAAATTCCACTGTCTTTTGTTAGAACTGGATTTAATTTTTTCTCGATCAGCTAATAAATCAGCTAAAATATTTATCGCTTTGAGAATTCTCGATTTTCCTGTCGCATTTTTACCAACAATTAAATTAATATAACCGAGTTGACATCCCTCAATACTCCATTGACTCGGTAAACCTTCATTTTCAATATACTCAACAATATCTAATTTCATCGTTAGGAAAGGTTTAAAATTTAGTGCTTACTGTAGAGACCATAACTTTTCTCTACAGTAAACATCAACAACATTCTCCCTGATTAACCCGGATTACGCCATGACACTTTGGGCATAATTTGGGTATTATCAACCCGTTGCTTATACTTAATGGCAAAATTCAACAGCGAATCTAACAAGGAATCAGACAGAAAATGGGGTTGTAAACCTAAATCCAATAGATTTGTATTTTTAGCGTTGAAATAATGGTCTTCTAATTCAACACGGGGATTAGGAATATTCTCCACTTCCACATCTAATCCTAAAGCAATACCCGCATTTTTAACCATCAGGGCTAAGTCACCGACGCTATGCAATTCGGTAAACTGATTAAAGACGCGGAATTGTCCAACATCTGCCGGATTTTCTAATGCTAATTCAATACAGCGTACCGTATCCCGAATATCTAAAAAGGCTCTAGTTTGTCCACCTTTTCCATACACTGTTAACGGATGACCAATAGCGGCTTGAATACAGAAACGGTTTAAAGCCGTTCCGAAAACGCCATCATAGTCGAGACGGTTAATTAACAGTTCATCCATTCCGGTTTCTTCTGTCAACACCCCATAAACAACACCTTGGTTTAAATCCGTTGCTCGTAGACCCCAAATTTTACAAGCAAAATGGATATTATGGCTGTCATGTACCTTGCTGAGGTGATAGAAACTGCCGGGTTGTTTAGGATAGGGTAAAGTATCTTTACGGCCGTTATGTTCGATGGTAATATAGCCTTCCTCAATATCAATATTGGGGGTTCCATATTCTCCCATCGTTCCCAACTTCACCAAATGACAATCGGGAAAATGCTCCCGCATGGCATATAACAGGTTGAGGTTGCCAATAACGTTATTTGCTTGGGTGAGAACGGCGTGTTCTCTATCAATCATCGAGAATGGTGCAGAACGTTGTTCTCCAAAGTGAATAATGGCTTGCGGTTCAAACTTAAGTAAACTCTTGATCAGGAAATCGTAGTTATTGATATCCCCAATAAACAGGTCAATAAACTTTCCTGTTAAATCTTTCCAACGTTGAATCCGTTGCTGAATCGGTGCAATAGGGGTTAACGTATCAATACACAGTTGTTGATCCCAGTGACGTCGAACTAAACTATCCAGAATACCGACTTCATAGCCACGATTGGACAAATACAACGCTGTGGCCCAACCACAGTAGCCATCCCCACCAATAACCAGGACTTTCATAAATACACTTGTTGAATCTTGATGTGCCAATATTGGGTAAATTTATCAGGAAAGGGGATCAAATTTTTACCTCGTCCGCAAAACTTGTCCAGCGCACGAATTGAAATGGCCCTGCTAAAGCACCCCACAGTTGTTCATCGGTTTCTGGGTCGTGTCCCCGGTCGTGACTAATAAAATGGTGTTCATCAATTTCAAATTCACTCGCCAGGTAGGTGACGTTTCCTTTGCGTTCGACTATACATCCTTTACCGGGTTCGACTTCTCCTTTAAAACTATGTCCTGTCCAATGGGTAATAAAAGAGCATTTTTCCATTTTTTTCAAACGGTCTTTTGTTAACTGTTGCAGTCGTTCGGGTTCACGGGAAGCACCATGAAATTCCTGTTCATTTTCAATCACATAATTCTCGATTTCAATGTGATTTTCTTTTTGAACTAATTTCAACACCCGCACGCGATAGGGTTGTTTTAAGTTAATATCATAGGCTTGTTCTAAATACAAGCTAACACCGTCTAATAAGGCGACCGGGAGGGGACGCATACAAACCCGAATATGGGCAAAAAACGGCGGGTTTTCAAAGGCTTGCGCTTGGTTACTGAAGTCCGCAGCCATTAATTTCGCTAAGGCGACAATATCGGTAGAATGAGTCATGGCTAAATTCTATTGAGATTAGATAGATAATAATTCAAAATCAAAGTTATCATAATATCAGTATCTATATTGCGGTTGGTATCGGCGGATAAATTACATCGCGGACTTCATCAGCGTGTTCTTTTAAGCTTACCGAAATCTGGCGATGTCCCATTGGCACTAATATAACCTGAACCCCCTCTCGACGAGCAAATTTCATAGCAGGAACAAAATCACTATCTCCAGTTACCAAAATAATCCGTTGAACAATTCGTTTAGAAGCTAACCAGGCAACATCAAGGCCTATTTTTATATCAACTTCTTTTTGTGTAAACTCAGGCTCAAAGTCTTCTGCTGTTAAAGGACGTGCAGTTCTAGTGATTTCTTTTAAGGCTTTGCGCTTCAAAACCCAACCTTTAAAAGAAAGCACACCTCGCCTAAAAGCAATATAATCCGTTACCGCTAAAGAATCCTGAAGCGATTTTTTTTGCCCACAAACCTCTGTTGCACTAAAGTCTATTTCTTCTCTTGAGATAGGGTTTGTAATCTTTTGCTCGAAGGGAGGACAGTCATAATAATAAATCCTAAATAATTCTTCATCATTTTTGAGACAACATTTGGAAAAGTTCAACACATCATGAGCAGTTGGTTGTCGATTTTCTAATAAGGTATAGAGTTTTTTTGTGACAAAACCACCATCTAAAAGAATACTGACTGACTTCATCTTTATCCCTTGATTATGATGTAAAACAATAATATTATAGCAGTCACAGCTAATGCTTAGGACAAAGACCGATGCAGTCAACCCAAAGTGGTGAACTCTTTTCCACTTTCAAGTGAAGTTGCTCCCTGTTCCCTACTATATCATCAAGCTTTCCTCAAAAAAATGGATTTCAACACCAGAGTTGACACTTAGCCTGATCTGAGGCTAAGATATAAATATCCGTAAGCCAGTAGGCTGGCATCCAATAATTGATCTACCTTCTCTCTACACATCTATAGACCGTGGGGAGAGGGTATTAAAATTTTTAGATTTATTTCAAACTCAATAATAAAACCTGAGTCCTTTTATTATCATCTTCACCCATTAAGACTAAACTTTGATTTCCATCCGGTAAACGAGAGCCTAACGTCATTCCCTTTAACTGTTGTAAAGATATTCCTAAATCTTGTAAATCAAGTAATAATTTTTTTCGCACAGGTTGTACTTTAATTAAGTCTCCTTGTAAACTCACCATACGAGAGGTGTCCGTTGCATCTCCGGTGAATAACTGATAAATTTTACCCGTGTCTTTTGATTGTTCTAAACTCAGTAATATTCCCCCTTTAGCCGCTGCAATATCCACTAAGCGTTGAGAGGTTTCATCTAGTAGATATAAGGTTTCAGAAACTAGAAAAGAAGCTCTATCTGCGATGACATAATGCAATAATCTTAATTTAGTTGAATTTTCTGGATCTCGATCTTGAATTAAAGGTTTTTCTGTCACCGTAAATAATCTAAAGGGATCTCGACCATCGGGACTAAAGCCATCGGGAGAAATTGTTAAGGCTTTAAAGCCAAATTTAGGTTCGACTCCTTGGGTTTGTTCAGAGTTATTAAATTGGGTAAGATAAAACGGAGAAAGGGGAACGGTATTTTTTAATTGTCCTGTTTTTAAATCGTATTCAGCAATTAAAGGAGGAGTGTTAGCATTTTCTAAATTTTCGGTTGCAATAAAGACCGAGTTACGAGGAGAAAATGCAATACTTTCAGGATAAACTTGTGTTTCCAAAAGCGGTTGATCTTGTTTATCCTTGAGTTGTGTAAATCCCTCTAGGGTGATATTTTTTAAAGGAATTGATTCAGAAGGATCTAAGGTAAAGTTAAGGGTATAAAATTTAGCTGGAGACTCTGCTGTTACTGCATCTGATAACCCATAAAATTGAATTCTATTATCCGTTGAGGTTCCATACCCCGGAACTTGATAAGTTAGAGAAGATAACTGATTTACAGGTTGATCGTCTGATAAAATTGGGTTTGATAGTTCATATTTCCCTAAAAAATTTAAGGATAAATCAACAAACATTCGATCCTCTGCGGACACTTGGGGAATGGAACAAGCGGTTAACAAAATTAGACTACAGAATAAGATTGTTAGGCTTTTAAAAAGACGATTGTATTTTTTGATTGCTTTCAATTTCCTTTCCTCCCGAATGCTAATTTTGCTATTATCCCATATTTTATCAACTTTTAGTAGATTGACGGTTACTTTTAGGGTACAATTAATAGATGCTTGCTATAATATCTTTTAAAAATACCCTTTTAACTTTATGAGCAATCGTAAAAACCTAACTCTTGTAATGGTTGTTACTATCCTTTTATCGGGTTTCGGAAACACCGAAATTGCGATCGCCCAAAAACAAAAAGAAACTGAACCCGAAAAACCTCTACTCGATGATTTTTCTCCTAACCCCTTATTCAGTAAAGAACTTGATCCTTTACTTCCTTCCCCTCCCTCGGAAGGACAAATTTTAGGTCAAAGTCAACAGGAAATCTTAGAACCAGAATTAGTCAAATTAAATGCAGAAGCAACCGCCTTATTAGCCGCCCAAAATATTCCGGGTGCGTTTGAATTATGGAACCGAGAGTTAAGAATTCGTCGTTATTTCGGATTATCTCAAGAAATTGCTGCTTTAAATCGGGTGGGATTAATTGCTTGGAATAATAGTCAACGACTCTATATAAAATTTATCACTGAACGTCTGGATCAAATTTTACAAAAACTGCAAACAGAAAAAAATAATAATTTGGAATTATGGCAATTATTGGGATTAGCTTTTAAAAATGTTAGAGCCAAAACACAAGCTTTAACTGTTTATCAAGCTTTATTAGAAACAGCTAACAAAAGTCAAGATATTTTAGCCGAAGAACAATATTTTAATGAGATTGCTCAAATTTATATGAATTGGTTAGATTATCCCAACGCCGCAGAAACCTATGAAAAACTGTTAGAATTACAGCAGGAAATTCGCACAATACGAGGAGATGTGCCACCGCCTCAACCCCAACCTGCGACACCAGAAAATCCCAACCCAACACCGCCAGCAAGTGAAGTGCGATCGCTGCAACAATTAGCTTTTATTTATGAACAAATTGGAGAATATTTAAAAGCTATTTCTGTTCGGGAAAGACTAGCAGGTTATTATGCAAATCAACCTAATTTATTTCCCATTCCCGAAATTAAATTAGCAATTGGTGGGAATTATGAAAAATTAGGACAATTTGAACAAGCCGGATTAACCTATCAAGAAGCCTACAGTATTGCGACCTCTATTCAACAGTTTGATAACGCCAGCGAAGCATTAGGAAGACTGGGGAAACTTTATCGCTCTCAAAATCAAATTAAAACCGCTTTAGATATTTATCAAGCTCAAGTTTTAGTCAATCAACAAGCTTATAACTATTATGGCATGATGAATGCTTATGATCAAATTGGCGATATTTATTTATCACAAAAAGCCTATCAATCTGCGATCGCCGCCTTTCAACAAGGATTAGGATTAGCACAACAATTAAAATACAGAGAGGATTATTTTGTTAAAAAAATTGATATTGTTAATCGTCAAATGAATCAATAATCAGTTATCAGTTATCAGTTATCAGTTATCAGTTATCAGTAAGAATAATAATATCATCTTTAATATTTTCAATCCAATTAAAAATCGGATCATCGGGATGACGATGATAAACTTCTGTATATAACTCTCGAATTAACTGTTTAACAACGGTTTTTTCGAGCTTTTCTGAATTTGTATCAGAAATCAGCATTAATATCATTTCTGTAGTTTTAGTTCCATCTAAAGCTGGTAAAATATATACAATATCCTGTAATTTTTTAGCTCCCAACCGTTGATAAAATTGAATTCTACGCTGCTTTAATTCTCGATTTTCGCCAAAGTCAGGATGTTCAACTTCTAAAATCAACGATTTAGACTCTCTTTTCTCTAAATCTATTAGATATTTTAAAAATTTAGACCCAATTTTAATATTCCTCAAATGGGGAACTGTTGCTAAATAAGCTAATAGAATAAAATTAGAACTGGGAAGGGGATATAAAATTGACATTAGGGCGAATTGTTCTTGATAATAACCGCCCCATAATTGAGTTTTTTGAGTTAAAATTGCTTCTCGTATCCAAGAAATCGGAATTTTTTCTTGAGGCGGAAATGTTTGTTCATAAAGAGCGATCGCATTCTCAAAATCAGGGTGATCAAGATGCTGAATTTGCTTAAATTCAATTTGCGGGTTAGTTGAATACATAGGAGATTTTAGTAGGGAAATGATCGCCGTCAGAAACCGGGTTTCTAGGGGAGATTAATGGCATCAAATTAAGATCTGTTGAGAAACCCGGTTTCTAGTTCACTTAACTTAACCCTATCATAAATCTGCACGCCTCTTGACAATGTAGTATAAATGTAATATTATTGATATAGATGTATATTTAGATCCCCTATAAAACTCTTATGCCTTACGAAACCTTAAATCTTTCCACCCCTAAACCCGTCCTATCTTGGGCAAATCATGAGTTAGGTTCCGAAGAAACCAAAATGGCAAAAAACGTCGCTTCTTTGCCCTTTGTGTTTAAGCACGTTGCTTTAATGCCCGATGTTCACTTAGGAAAAGGGGCATTAGTCGGTTCTGTTATTGCTACAAAAGAAGCCATTATTCCTGCGGCTGTGGGGGTTGATGTGGGTTGTGGGATGTGTGCGCTCAAATTACCGTTTACTGGCGAACAAGTAGAGGGAAAACTTAAAAAAATTCGCCAAGAAATTGAAGCTGCTATTCCAGTCGGATTTAATGACAATAAAGACATTGAAAAAGCTGTTACCAACTGGCAAGGATGGCGAAACTTTAAAGACCTACATTCTAAGGTGCAAAACTTAGAATCAAAAGCAATGAAACAAATGGGATCTTTAGGAGGAGGAAATCATTTTATTGAACTGTGTTTAGATGCAGAAAACAATATTTGGTTAATGTTGCATTCTGGTTCTCGTCATATTGGTAATATGTTAGCCCAGAACCATATTGACACCGCAAAACACCTAGCAAAATTAGCTGAACTTAAACTTCCTGACCCTGATTTAGCGTATTTTGTATCAGGAACTCCCGAATTTGCAGCCTATTGGAATGATTTACAATGGGCACAACATTATGCCTGATTTAATCGAGATATTATGATGGCACGGTTTAAACGAATTGTAGAAAAAGCCGTTGCGGGAGGTAAACCCACTAAACCTTTATTAGAGGTGAATTGTCATCATAATTATTCTGAAAAAGAACTGCATTTTGGCGAGGAAGTTTATGTGACTCGTAAAGGTGCAGTCCGCGCCACAGAACAAGATTATGGGATTATTCCCGGTTCAATGGGAGCAAAATCTTTTATTGTTAAAGGCAAGGGAAATCATGATAGTTATTGTAGTTGTTCCCACGGCGCAGGGCGATTAATGTCTCGGAGTAAAGCCAAAAAAACCTTTACTTTAGATGATTTAATTCAACAAACTCAAGGAATTGAATGCCGCAAGGATACAGGCGTGATTGATGAAATTCCGGGTGCTTATAAACCCATTGATGAAGTCATGAAACAACAATCCGATTTAGTTGAAGTTGTGGCGACTTTGAAACAAATTCTCTGTGTTAAAGGGTAAATAGAGTATACGGGGTGCGGTCTTCTTCAAAGCGTGTTAACTTAACACTAAAATAGGCGATCGCACCCGAATTCATAGTGCCTTAATCAATAACAGGGCTATATACTGCTCTGATTTATCCCCAGTCCAAAACTCGAAAAAACAGTAGGATTAACGCCTAAATTACGAATCACGATTATAGCCAGCCAGACATTCCAAATACTGAGTGTGAGAGCAGTGGTTAAAGCGGCTCCCACAGTACCCCACAGAGGAATAGCAATAGCATTTAAAACCAGATTAATTAAAGCAGTACAACCCGAAACCAGCATTAATTGATTTTGATAGCCCGTCATCGAGAGTAAATTGCCCACCGAACCCGATAAAGCATTAACCAATTGTCCGATGACCAGAATTTTTAAAGCCCAATGAGCTTCGGTAAATTCCGGGCCAAAAATTGCCAGAAGGGGTTTGGCAAAAACAATTAAGGTGAGTCCGATGGCTATTGACGACCAGAAAATCCAAACCGTAACGATAGAAATGACCTTTTGTAATTCAGCCCGCTCACCTTGGGTGTGGAGAATGGCAAAAGCAGGTGCAACGACAATATTAATAGCTTGCAAGACAAAACTGACCCACAGAGCAGTTTTGGAAGCTGGACTATAGATACCAACCGCACCAGCACCGACAAATGAACCCAACATTAAAATATCCGTTTGCACTAGAAGTTCTCGGAAGGCGCGATAAAGCAGAAGGGGTAGGGAAACTTTTAACCAAGCCCTAGGAGTATAAATGGGATCGGTAACAACGAGATCACCCTGAATTTTGAACCATACCAGACAGCCTTGAAAGGCGATAATTCCCAACAGCGTCCCCAAAGCTACCTCAGTCATCGAAATGCTGCCAAGAATATGCTGATCATGCCAGAGAAGAAACCCCCCAACCAGTACCAGCATCGGCCAAATTACTTTCGTGGGAGTATAAGCAAGGATAATATCTTCCGCTCCCCGAGCCATATCTTCTTGCAATAAAACTAACCCTTGCAAGGGAACTAACCAAATCCCAATTAGTAAAACGGGAGCATAAGAAAATGGATAGTAGTGGTTGACGAGG
Organism: Planktothrix mougeotii LEGE 06226; assembly: GCF_015207485.1. NCBI lineage: Bacteria > Bacillati > Cyanobacteriota > Cyanophyceae > Oscillatoriales > Microcoleaceae > Planktothrix > Planktothrix mougeotii. The sequence goes on along the minus strand of NZ_JADEWU010000028.1, from coordinate 23,811 downwards.
AAAATTAATCCTGTACCCAACACACCTAGGAACAAACCCATCCCGATCGTGAGTTGCCAACTCCCCAGTACGAGTCCTCGCAGAAGTCCCCACTCTTGCTTAACGCGGTATTCATTAATAAAACGAACGACAGCCCTCGGCAAACCCAGGCTGGCAGGTACGGCTAATAACAAAGACCAAGTTATAACATATTCGTAGATACCATATTCAGTTTTTCCCATCCAGCGAGCGAGAAAGACTTGAACGAGGTAAGCCAGAGCCACTCCCGCAAATTGTAAAGTTAAAGCGATCGCGCTGCTCTTAGCGAGAGTAATAATTCTAACACTATTTTCCGTTTGAGTTAGAGAAGTTTGAGTCATGCAAAATACCTTGTAATAATTTTTCACTTTCCGCTTTTAAACGAATTCCGCCTTTGATTTTAAAAGGAACTTCTTCGAGCAAAGGAGAAGTGATTCGGTAAGGATTGTAAATTTCAAAGGCACGCTTCATCTTGACTTCTTCTTGCAAATTTTTAACCAGGTTCGGAGGTTCGTTAGCAACCCAGATCCGTCGATGATGTCGGATATTATTGTTGTTATAAACTTGATAAACAGCACGACCGTGCAAAACCCGATAATTGTCGATAACTAAAACATCTTTGGACTCTAATTTGAGAGCTACTCGATATTTTGGATTCTTGAAATACTCTTCATATAATCTTTTAACTGCCTCATAAGACCAATCTGGTGTAAAAGCCTTATTGTCGCAATTAATCCGAACTCGCAAACTACCATCAAACCTTTGTTGAAATACTGGAAAGTCTAAAGCAATTTGGTCATCGCGACAAAAAGATATACATCCCGGTGTTAAGAGAATTTTTGCTAATGGGGCATTTTCAACTAGCATATCGCTCAAAACCTGCTGGGTATCAATTAAAATTAATTCTCCTCCTTCTTCAGCCGGAGCGACACATTGAAAAAGTACAACATAAGGCGGTTCTACACGCACGATCTGACCATCAATGATATTCATGCCATCAATGAAAGTTCCATCCGTATGGGCTATGACTTCATGGGCATCATAACTTTGATATTCATTTTTCTCAATGGGTGAATTTTGACTAGAATTGGAATTTTGATGCCAAGATTTTTCCTGAGCAACGGTGGTAATTCCTGATTCATCTGCCCTAATATGTCTCATGATTTTGCCAAATTGTCGGGGAATTTTTTGGACAGTATCTGCTTCCGTATCCCAAGCGGAAAAAACAGAAAACCCCTTTTGTTCAACCTGGTTAACAACTTCAGGCAAAATCTTGATTAGTGCATCGGGAGAGGAGCAATTAACGCTTGTTGTTTTACGGGACGAATTTGTGTGCATACATTCAGTTAATTTGACTCTATTTGCTTGACCTAATTCTGGCTTTAATTTAGACGATTATAGAACAAACTCAAGAAAAATTCATAGCCAAACACAATTCTATTTGTTGGGCTAACTCTTGAACGTGAGGTTCTTCAAGCATAGACCAATGATCTCCACTAACTTCATAACAGTCTAAGCCCCCTTGAGCGAACTTTCGCCAGTTCTCGATAAATATATCAGTATTTCTTGATCCTTGTTCTTTAGCCTTAAAATAAACGATTTTACCCGGATAAGGCTTGGCTTCATATTGGCGTTTTGCTTGGTATAAAACTTCAATTAAAGGTGAAATTCCAGGCTCTCGCGACCAAGGGGGAAGTTGACTAATAAATTTTTCTTGGCGCTGGTGTTCTTCGGCTGGGGAAAGAGGAATGAACTTTTCTTCCGGGGAAGAAGAATCTAACAAAGCTAATAAGGCAATATTTTGACCTTGTTTATGGAGTTTTTGCGCCATTTCTAAAATAACTTTTCCCCCAAAAGAATGCGCTAACAAAAAGTAAGGCCCTTGCGGTTGAACCAACTGAATTTCTGTGAGATAATGTTCTGCCATCGCTTCAATTGTGGTTAAATAAGGTTGTTTTCCATCTAAGCCTAAAGCTTGTAGTCCATAAACGGGTAAATCTCAAGGCAGATAATTCGCTAAATTTCGATAAGATAAAATATTGCCACCCACGCCATGAACACAGAATAAAGGCGGTCTTGATCCCTTGGGCTTAATTGCAACTAATGATGACCAAGTTGCTGACCATCCTTCCTGACGTAAGAGATTAGCGAGTTGCTCGATAGTGGGAGCATCAAAAAGAATTGATAGGGGTAAATTTTGGTTAAATATTTGCTCAATTTTGGCAAACAAGCGAACTGCTAAAAGAGAATGACCTCCCCAGGAAAAAAAGTTGTCTTGGATGCCAATGGGTTGAGTTTCTAAAATGCTTTCCCAAATCTTGGTTAATTCTAATTCCAATTCATCGCGAGGAGCGATAAAATTACTTTGTTGACGAGTTAATGATTGGGGAGAAGGAAGATTACGTCGCTCTAATTTACCGTTAGGATTTCGGGGCAAAGTATCTAAAAAAACAAAGAAGTTTGGTACAGCATATTCCGGTAATTTTTCGGCAATAAAATTGCGAAGTTTTTCTTGCATTTGAGTGGATTCTTCTGGATTCAAAGGATGATTATTAGTGGCAACGTAAGCTACTAAATTCTTGTCTTTTGGCGAATCATCGCGGGCAATGACTACAGTTTCTTTGACATTTGGATGTTGGTTTAGGGTTGCTTCTATTCCTTCGAGTTCTACTCGAAATCCTCTGATTTTGATCCGGCGATCGCTTCTGCCAACAAATTCTAATATTACCTCTGGCGAATACCGGGCTAAATCTCCGGTTTTATAAAGATGAGTTATTCCTTTAAAGGGGTTAAGAATAAATTTCTGGGCAGTTAATTCTGGACGATTGAGATAACTACAGACTTGACGTTTTCCGGCTACACAGAGTTCTCCAATTTCTCCTTCGGGTACGGGTTTTAAATGTTCGTCTAGTAATAAAATCGTTGCATCTTCAACAGGCTTTCCTAAAGGGACAATTCCGGTTTGATCTTGAAACGCTTCAGGAATGATATAATAACTTACAGTTCCGGTAGTTTCAGATTGGGAATACAGATTAATCATTTGGGCGTGATGTTGGATTTGATAACGCCAATCGTGGGGAATATTCCAAGCCAAAGGTTCTCCGGTCACTAAAATTAATCGTAAGGAATTATTCAGTAAATCCAATCTGAATTGACTGTCTATTTCTTGCAAAAAATCGATACAAAATCGCCAGATGGTCGGCACGGTATCCCAGATGGTGACTTTGGCATTTTTAATCAGTTGGAAAAGCTGTACAGGGTCTTGTCTTTGTTCGCGATCAGCAATGATTAATGTTGCCCCTAAAAATAACGGTAAAAGCGTTTGCCTCACCCCGGCTGAAAAGGCAAAAGAAGCAGTATGTAAATAATGATCACTGGGTTCAATTCCTAAAGGCAAAACAATCGATTGCAGATAAGAAGATAAGCTATAGTGGGGAATGCAAACTGCTTTAGGTTGACCTGTCGATCCAGATGTATAGACTGCATAAGCCAGATGGTTAGAACTGACTTCATCTGCTGGGTTTTCTAAACTTTGCTCGGTAATTTCTGAGTGGTTTGAGTCGAGATAAACGAACTTTATGTCTGACTCTGGATTGATTTTTCCAAGTTCTTTGCGCGTGATGACAACCGGAACTTGGGCATCTTTTAACATAAATGCTAAACGCTCTGCCGGATAGTCTGGGTCTAGGGGTAAATAACCGCTACCTGCTTTGAGAATGGCAAGAATCGCGATCGCAAATTCACAAGAACGGTCTAAACAAATTCCGATTAAAGTATTAGGTTTAAGATTGAATTGCTTGAGATAATGAGCCAGTTGGTTAGCTTGCTGATTGAATTCTCGATAAGTGAGTTGTTGGCGATTATCAATCAGAGCGATCGCCTCTGGTCTTCCTTCGACTTGCACTTCAATTAACTGATGAAAACAGGGTTCTTCTGGATAAGAATTGGCGAGGATGAATTCAACAGAATTTTTTTCAGGTGTCCGAGTTCGACTGGGAAGTAAAACTTCTCCTTCTCCTGTGGTGGTTAGTTCTCCCAGTTGATTTGTGCCTGTAATTTTGACTTTGGCTAAAATTCCTAATTCGCTCTCTGTTTTTTTAATCACTGTTCCTTCATACCAAATTGTATCTCCATATAAAACTGGAGCGATCATTTGTACCGATAAGCGTTTAAGCTGTCCGCGATCGCCCATCCAGTTCGTCAACAACGGCGACAGCCAAGCAAAGCGCATCACCCCATTATCAAAAGGGGCGGGCATTCCCCGTTGTTTCGCTAAGAGAAAATCCTCATGGTGTTGAGAATTTTTAATTGACCAACCTGTGATCGGATTTTTAACCGCAGTATGAGGAGCTTTGAGAATATCGCGATACCCTAAAGCCCCAGGACGATAAGAGGGGCCAACTGCAGCTTGCCAACAAATCAAATCACCCAAAGTTAAGGGGCCGCGAACTAAGGGCGGAAGTTTTGTATTAATCTCAACATCTTCTCCCCATAAAACGCGATCGCCCCTGCGAGTTTCCTGCTCTAAGGCTTCACGAATCCCTGCTAATTCTTCCTCCGAATATTCGTAAATCGAACGATTCACTAAAAAGTCGTTTTCCGTCCGCGCCGCCCAAACTAAATTACTCTTGGCTTTACCGACTAATTCTTCCTTTTGATTCCAGTAGCTTGTTTCTGATAGAATACAAACCAAGGGACGATTTTGACGATCCTTAGACTCGTAAACCCCTGTTTGTTTCGCTGATGAATTTAAGGAATCTCCTTCTAAAATCGGGAGGAACCATTCATATTCCAGTTCTGCAATCAAATTGGACATGGATAATTTCATTGGGTATCCATGCAGTGATGGGTATAACACTGAAATTAGAAAAGTAGGTGGCGCAACCAGACTGCCATAATCACTCTTTCGGGCGTAATCTGGATCGAGCCATAGGGGATTATCGTCGCTAATCCCATAAGCAAAATGTCTGATGGCTTGTGCTGTAACTTCTGTATTCCAAGGCTCTCTTTCTTGGATGATTTGCCCTGTTAGTAACCGAGATTTTTCTATAAATTCGTTCAGTTGTCTATCTATTATTTGACTCATTTCTAGTTTCTGGTTCAGAAATAAATTGCTGATTCTTGCAGTTTATCCTAAAACCGATTCTTTCTCTGCACTTTTGGACTTTGGATATTGAATTTATGTTTCTCAGTTTGCTACCCCATCAACGTTATAGGGATAAAACCCGACTCCTAGGATTGTTTGTGTTCTGTAACTAACGTTAAACTTACCCATTCTCCTTTGTTATTATATTGACGAATTAAACGCTGTCTGAGATTGGGTTTTATTAACCAACCCGCTTCAAAAAAGCAGGGCTTCCCTAGCTCTACTTTCTCAGGAATTGTAGCAGATGCCCCATCAGGCAATAATATTACTCTAACTGGGTTTTTCCCTTGATCAAAGTAAAGAATAGATCCGTCAATTCTGGCTTTTGATGATATTTTAGTTCCCTGAACTCCAAAAGTCAGATTTTGCTGAAGTTGATGATCATTGTCTAATTGTAACTGCATTCGAGTTGAATAAGATTCAGGGGAACGTAAATCAGGATAAAGGGTAATTCCTTCCCCTTGCCATTCTCCTAATAAAGCTTCAAGGGTTAAAGCAGGGCGTTCAACGTCATTGCTTCCCTGACGTTTTTCTCGAATTAAAGTTAAGCTTTCTAAATAACCATCAAGATTAAATAATTCCACGAGACGCAACCGTCGATTTTCATGAATAAACCCGAACTCTGCACCGGATTTTGAAATTGGAGACAGTTGAATAGTTCCTTGAGAAAAAGCACCATTCTCAAAAAATAAAATATCTCGTCCCAGAGATTGGTATTCTCGAACTAATTCTTTCATTTCCGGTTGAAGTGTTGGATCAGAATTAGGATAAAATCGTTTTAGGGTTAGGCGGGCTATTTGATTTTCATTAAAACTTTCTAGGGTAAGATGACTGGGAATATCATTAATGAGTTCTCCTTGGGCTGAGAACTGGGTAAAAGATCCTTGCCATTCTCCCAGATTTTTTAGAAAACTTTCCCATTGACTGTTCATTTTTATTTTTATTAATTGATAAAATTTATGATGTCACCAGATTATCCAATCATAACACTTTTAACAGATTTTGGATCAAAAGATATTTATGTCGGGGTCATGAAAGGAGTGATTAGTCAAATTAATCCTCAAATTAATATGATTGACTTAACCCATGAAATCCCCCCTCAAAATATTGCTATGTCCCGATTTTGTTTAATGAATGCTTATTCCTATTTTCCAGAAGGAACCGTTCATATTGCTGTGGTTGATCCTGGGGTAGGAACCCAACGAAGAGCGATCGCTATTCAATTTAAAAATAGCTATTTAGTCGGGCCAGATAATGGATTATTAACGGGACTATTAGAATCCTTTTTAACTCCTAAAAATGACATTAATTCTAATCATTTAGAATCTTCTGAAATTATGGCGATTGAATTGAATAATCCTCAATATTGGCGAAAGACTCAACCAAGTACAACCTTTCACGGTCGAGATATTTTTGCGGCGGTTGGCGCTCATTTAGCCTCTGGTGTTCCCTTAGAACAATTGGGAACCTTCATTGACCCCAAAACCTTAGTGCGGTTATCTTTACCGTCTTATCAGTTAACTAATTTTGGTATAGAAGGATGTATTCAATATATTGATGGATTTGGGAATTTAGTCACCAATATTCCTGGGGAAACTGTTGCTGATCAAAACTGGTATATAGCAATCAGTAAAGGTAATAAAAAGACCAAAAATAAAAAGCACAAACCCAAAAAAAATAAGCTTAAAAACAAGAAAAATTCTAAAAAAATATTGCAGACAGAACAATATAAACTTGCGGGTTTATCTTGTCTGATTCCAAAAGGTGAAACCTATGGAGATGTGCCATCGGGTCAATTGGTGGGGTTAGTAGGTTCGCATCAGTGGGTAGAAATTGCCATGAATGGGGGAAATGCTCAACAACAATTAAAAATAGATTTAGGGGCAAAAGTCCAGGTGATTATCAGTCATCAGTAATTAGGAATTTAAAATAAAACCCTACATCTAACAACCTCACCATTACGGAAACATCTCTGGTGAAACATCCCTACAACAATACAGGGTTTTCTACACTTCTCGCTCCCAGTTCAATTTGTCATTCTATAAATAGGTAAACAACTTTAGGGCTCTGAAATGAAAGATCTTATTCAATCCTTTTATAATTGGTATCGCGTTACCCTACGGAATACAAAATATCGTTGGGTTGTGATTTTAGGAAGTTTACTTTATTTAGTGAGTCCGGTGGATATTTCTCCTGACTTTCTGCCTGTTGTAGGATGGTTAGATGATGGGATAATTGCGACCATTTTAGTCACTGAAGTATCACAATTACTGATTGAAGGTTTAAACCGTCGCAAACAAACCCGCCAAGGGACAGAGGTTAATGAAGTTGAATCTGTCAACCGTGATCAAACTGTTGTAGACGTTTCTGTCAGCTAGATTAATTTTTTGATATAAATCTTAAAAGGGAGTAGAGAAAATTAACCCTGATCTCTACTCCCTGTTTTAATATTACCATTTGAAGAAAGAATCAGTGTTTTAAAAAGCTGCAACCATGACCTAGTGATTTTACGGAAGTAAAGCAAAGTGAAGTATTGTTAAATTTTTCTGTTATCCGCTAATCTTTCCTCTAATCATGCTAAATTTTCCCACAAGGAAAGTATTAGGGTGATTGTCCAAACAATATTGGATGATCGCCTATCAATTTTATGCCAGGGAATAAACTAATTATGGAACAAATTTTAAACACCCTAAAAAACATCAATATTGATGTTTCAGGTGTCCCAGTCGGCAAAATTCTTTTAGTGATTCTGATCCTGACAATAACACAGGTATTCAGACGATTTTTGATCGAAGCAATTATTAAACGCATTGAGTATTTAACCCGAAAAACCGAGAGTACACTGGATGATGAATTAATTGCGATTCTCAAACCCGCCTTAAGTTGGCTGATTTTGATTGGTGGACTGTGGCTAGTTAAGGAGATTGTGGCGATCAACATTGGGCCCCAATTGAGCGAAGCAATCACTAAAATTCTTAACTTAATTGTTTTTTTCATCGTTGCTTATGTGATTTATCGCAGTGCTTCGATCTTCGGGCAGATCATTGCTAATGTCATGCTGCATACCGAAACCGAACTCGATGAGTTACTCAGGCCCTTGATGCCGAAGATTTTTCAATCAGCAGCCATTATCGTCATCACAATTAAAGTCAGTGAGATATTTTTAGGACAATCCGCAGCAGCATTGGTGGGTCTATTAGGAGGTGCTGGGATTACTTTGGGTTTGCTGTTGAAAGATATTGTTTATGACTGGTTTTGTACCATTATTATCTATTCTGATAATCTCTATCGAGAAGGAGATTGGGTTTCAGTCTCAGGATTACAGGGTTTTGTACAGATCATGAGTATAGGATTTAGAACGACAACTCTCCATGTCTATCAATGGGGTTCGATTGTAAAAATGCCTAACTCTAAAATGATTACTGGAATCGTAGAAAATTGGTCACAAAATCCAGGTGATGAATTAAAATGGGGCATTAGTTTAACGCTCAAAATTGATGGTATTTCAGCCAAACAAACCGCCCGAATTTGTGATGCAATTCGAGAAATATCTTTATCTATTAAGGGCTTGTCTAAAGAGATGATTGTTCGGTTTAGTAAGATTGAAAATAATGCCCGTGTGATTAACATCGTTGCTTTTGTTAATGATGACAATCTCTACTTTGATGCGGAGAAAAATTTGAATCTAGCCATATTAGAACTTTTGGAACAAGAAGGCATTGATTTCTTGTATGTCGATCTCCGAACTGATCCAGAACACTATAAACAAACTCAGAAAGCCGCTAACAATTAAACCTAGCATTGGTTTGGGTTAATTCTTTATCAAGCTAGAAACAATTTTGTTGATAAAATTGAACAATACAGCCCGATTTTTGGGTTTTATTCTGAGAAAACATTCATCGTCATTACCTATGAACACCCTTGTATCTAATTGCGCTCCCAAACTAGATTGTTGCGATCGCCAAACCCTCCTCAACTATTTTCAGGAAGCTTGGCAACTCGAAGATATGCTCCTAAAAAGTTTAGTCGGAGAAGACACTTTTTATCTGAATCCTGACCCTTTGAGAAATCCGCTTATTTTTTATCTCGGACATTCGGCGGCTTTCTATATCAATAAATTAGTTCGGGTGGGATTATTAGAAAAATGTCTTAATCAAGACTATGAAATTCTGTTTGGAGTTGGGGTTGATCCTGAAACACCCACAGAATTGAATCAAGCGATCGCTCATTTGGAATGGCCAGACGTTACCTCGGCTTGGAAATATCGAGAACAAGTCTTAGAAATACTATCAGAATTCATTGAAAAAACGCCGATTACTTTGCCAATTCTTCCCGATTATCCCCTGTGGGCGTTAATCATGGGAATAGAACATCAGCGCATTCACATTGAAACCTCTTCAATGTTATTTCGTCAGTTACCCATTGAGCGAGTAAAACGCCCTTCAGACTGGAAATATGCCCCGTCTAATCATTTCACTCCTGAGAATGAAATGGTAAAAGTTGCAGGTGGAATTGCAAAACTGGGTAAAGCTTTTGATGATCCAACTTATGGTTGGGATATTGATTATGGGTTACGCCTTGTTGAAGTTGCGCCTTTTTTAGCGAGTAAATATCTGATTACTAATAGCGAATTTCTGGATTTTGTTAAGGCGGGTGGCTATGAAAATCAAGAATATTGGGATGAAAAATCTTGGCAATGGAAAACGGAAAATAATATCCAACATCCCAAATTTTGGCGTTTAGAAAATGGCAGTTATCAATATCGCGCCCAGTTTGATGAAATGGATTTACCGTTAGATTGGCCGGCGGAAGTCAATTATTATGAAGCAATGGCTTATTGTCGTTGGAAAGGTCAAGGAACTCGGTTAATGAATGAAGCCGAGTACAATGTTGCCACTTATGGTAATGGTTTAGTAGAAGATGTAGACCATTATAATCTCAATTTTAAATTCGGCTCACCGAGTCCCGTTGGACTGTTAGAAACGGCAAAAAGTTACTCTGGACTCTATGATTTGCGGGGGAATGTTTGGGAATGGTTGAGTGATCATTTAAACCCCCTTTCAGGATATGAACCCCATTTTTTGTATGAAGACAATTCAGCTATCTTTTTTGATACCCAACATCAAATGATGTTAGGGGGATGCTGGATTACAAACGGCACAGAAGCTTTGAAATATTATCGCAATTGGTTTCGTCCCAATTTCTATCAACACGCTGGTTTTCGGATCGTTCAAGATATTAGCTAATACAGTTATCCGTCATCAGTCATCAGTGTAGAGACGCGCCAATAGCCTTACGGCATGGCTTCGCCCAGGCGCGTCTGTATCAGTTATCAGTAAATAGTCTATTAAACTCTTAGTTTTTGACTTTGACAATGAAATGAGCAACCTATTAATTATCTTGGCTGAAGTTAGCCTAGTGATCATTATTTTTATAGTTTTGATTGGGTTGGTTAGAAATTCATCCCAACTTTTAATTAAATTTTCCCTGTTTAAAAGCGACGATTCCCGAATCAAAACCCTGCGCCGAAATATCACAACATTTTTGCTATTGGTTGGCTTAGTGCTGTGTATTTTGATTGTCGGTGTCAATGGTTTTTTACTTTACCAAGGTAAAAATATTCAACAATATACACTCAATTTAATTAGCCGTATTCCCCCAGGATTTTGGATTACCCTTGGCATCGGTATTAGTCAAAGTATTGGTGCAGTTGTTGTAGCAGTAATCGCCCTAAAACTGCTGAAATATTGGCTACAAATTGCCAGCACTCGCGCCAAAAATATCGAAAGGAGCACCGCCGATGATGAAAGTATTGATGCTTTCTTTACCGCCCTTTATCAAAGAATCAGAGGCGGAATTTGGCTGGGGGTAATTATTTGCTGTACCCAATTTCTCAAATTACCCGTCATCGTTTCCGAATATCTCTATATCGGACTCCGAATCTATCTGATTATAGCAGTTGGATTACTGATTCTAAAAGCTGTTGCCGCCATTGTCGATACCCTCGATATTCTCACCCTCAAATACTCTAACTCCGATAACCTGTTACGATTTTATGCTCGTCTCCAACACCTGATTCCGTTATTAAAACGGTGTCTGGAATTTGTCATCTATGTTTGCATCGCCACATTAGTAACGCAACAGATCCAATTAATCGCCCAACTCTCCACTTTTGGTCTACGAATTATTAAGATTATTGCCATAGTCTTCTTAAGTCAAGTATTATTTGAAGTTATTCACTTACTCGTAGAAGAAGTAGTATTTAAAGAGCAGAATTTGACGGATATCCAAAGAAGTAGACGCTTAACTCTAATTCCTTTGTTTCGGAGTTTATTGCAATACTTAGTGTATTTCACCGTTGGAATTTTCATTCTTTATACCCTCGATATTAATCCTACTCCCATATTAGCAGGTGCGGGGATTGTTGGTATTGCTGTTGGTTTAGGCGCCCAGACCCTAATTAACGATATCGTCAGTGGGTTTTTTATTCTGTTTGAAAACTACTATTTAGTGGGAGATTATGTTGAGTTGAGGAAAGCCGAAGAAACAACAGTAGAAGGGATTGTTGAAGCCATCGAACTCAGAACAACCCGCATCCGACATCCCAATGGTCAATTACAAATTATTCGCAATGGTGATATGGGTTCTATTACTAACTATTCCAAACAATATGTTTTTGCAGTAGTAGAAGTTAGCGTCCCTTATGATTCTAATTTAGTTTATATCTATCAAGTTATTGAGGACATAGGACGGGAGTTAAAAGCTAATTCTACAGATATCCTAGAGCCTACACAAATTGATGGGGTAGAAAGTCTGAGCGAATCTAACTTATTGCTACGAACATTAACCAAAGTGAAACCCGGAAAACATCTTCAGATTCAGCGAATTTTGCGAAAAACATTGAGGGATGCCTTATTACAGGAAAAAATTCTGCTTCCGGCTCACACTGAAAGTACCCCAGATTAATTTGGCTTTCTCTGAAAAAATCAGATTTAACCCAATTAGTCAAACCTTAAATTTTACCGACGTTAATCCCAATCAACCATCAGGGTTTTTATCGTCGTGAACATCAGAACTTTATATAATAGACTAATATAACATCTATCAAAAGATAGATGTTATATTTAATATAACATCTGGTATAGTTCGAGCTAATTATTAATCCTTTTTATCTTTTGTTATGAAAGCTACAGAGCAACCAAGAGTAGCACAGTTAATTCGTGAAACTCGTCACTGTCTGAATTTGTCCCAAGTTCAATTTGCCTTAAAATTAGGGGTATCATTCCAAAGCGTCAATCGCTGGGAGAATGGGCGAACCAGACCCCTACCTTTAGCCTTAAATCAGATTAAGCAATTACTCCATCAGATGAGCACTTCGCCAGAACCAACTCTGCAACAACGAAGTCGGGATCTTCTGGCTCAATATTTTTCCGACTAAGGACTGTCGAAGTATCCCACGCTGCCAATCACGGGTCAGACGTGGGGCACGCATGCAGATGAAGCTAAAATGGGGGTTCAAAGAGTGAACATTCACCTGTCAAAAGATTCGTTCAGTGGGCAAGGAGAAATCCATGAGTTAATCTGTAGTTTGGATTGGTCAAAAACCCTTCTCGGCCCACCGTCACAATGGCCTCAGAGTTTACGAACCGCCGTCAGTATTATCTTAAACTCTCGCTATCCGATGTTCATTTGGTGGGGCGAAGACTACATCAACCTCTACAATGAAGCGTATCGCCCGATTTTAGGAACCCAAAAACATCCCCAATTTTTCGGACAATCTGCGAAAGAATGTTGGGCTGAAGTCTGGGATGTCGTGGGACTTTTAGCCGACAGTGTGCTGCATACCGGTCAGCCTACCTGGTCGGAAAATTTGATGCTGATCATGCACCGTTACGGCTATACCGAAGAAACCTATTTTACCTTTTCCTATAGTCCGATTACCGACGAAAGTGGCGGAGTCGGGGGTATTTTTTGTGCTGTCACCGAAACCACCGAACAAATTATCGGAGAACGACGACTGCAAACCCTGCGGGAAATTGCCACAGCCACCACGGACGCTAAAACCGTTGAAACAGCGTGTCAGCGTGCAATTCAGGCGATCGCATCTAACAACATGGACATCCCCTTTGCCCTGTTGTATCGCATTCAAGAGGGCAAACAAGCTGTTCTTGCAGGAACCGCCGGAATAGAACCCCATGATTTCATTGCCCTATCCCCGATTAACTTAACCGAAAATTCTGATCCTTGGCAGTTAAATCTTGTTAACCAAACCGGGGAAACCCTACTATTAAAAGACTTAAACACCCGGTTCCAGACGTTACCACAGGCGACTTGGGATGAACCTTCCCAGGCTGCGATGGTCATCCCCTTAACCCAAAAGCCTCAATCTCATTTAACTGAGTTTTTAATCCTAGGAATTAGCCCCCGACGTGCCTTTGATGACTCCTATCGGGGGTTTTTTGATTTAATTGCCAATCACGTCGCAACTGCCATCGCCAATGCTCAAGCCTACGAAACTGAACGACAACGCTCAGAAGCCTTGGCAGATATTGAAGGCTTAGAAGCGAGGGCTGATGATGATCTCATTAAACCGTTTTCCGCCCGTGAACTTTTAGCTCGTGTCCACTCGATTTTAGAACTGACTCGACTGCGACAGGAAGCCACAATTCGAGAACAAGAGTTAAAGACGACAAAAGCTCAGGTGATTGATATTCTCGAAAGTATTACCGATGGTTTTTTCGCCTTAGATCATCAGTGGCGATTTACCTATATTAACCAAGCTTCAGAACGGCTATTTTTGAAAACCAGAGGGGAATTATTAGGGTGTAATTTGTGGGAAACTTATCCTGATTTTTTAGAATCTATTGAAGCTCAAAAACTGCATGAAGTCATGGAAAATCAGGAGGCAGAACATTTTGAAACTTCAACGATTCATCCGGGGTTTTGGTATGAAGCCCACGTTTATCCTTATCAAGAAGGTTTGGCGGTTTATTGGCGAGATATTACTGAACGAAAACAAGCAGAAGTTGCTTTGCGTCTCAGTGAGGAACGGTTTCGGGTGGCTCAAGAATTATCCTTAGATGCCTTTACTATTTTGCAAAGTGTGCGAGATGAAACGGGTACAATTATTGATTTTGAGTGGACTTATGTTAATCCGAAGGCGGCTGATATTTTGCATCAAACCGTTGAAAACTTAATCGGTCAGCGACTTTTAGAGGTGCTTCCAGGGAATAAAACTAATAGTGATTTATTTGAACGTTATGTGCGAGTGGTGGAAACGGGAGAACCCCACGATATTGAGTTATCTTACCAATCAGAAGGAATTATGGGTTGGTTTCGGAATATGTGTGTTAAAATTGGTGATGGTGTGGCAATTTCTTTTAGTGATATTAGCGATCGCAAATTATCAGAAGCAGCTTTACTCCAAAGTGAAGAACGGTTGCGAGTTGCTCTTAAAAGTGCACCGATTACGTTATTTAATCAAGATCAAAATTTACGCTACACCTGGATTTATAATCCCTTTCTGAAACAATCTGCTGATGAAATTATCGGTCGCAGCGATTTTGATTTACTTCCAGATGAACAAGCATCCCAACTGGTTCAACTCAAATCAAGAGTTTTAGAAACTGCTACCGGGGCACGGGAGGAACTTTGCTTGAGCATTGAGGGACAGAAATATTATTTTGATTTAACCATTGAACCTTTACGCAATACTCAGGATGAAGTTATCGGAGTGACTTGTTCTGGGGTTAATATTTCCGACCATAAACAAGTGGAATTAGCTTTACGTGAAAGTGAAGGGTTGGCTAATGCAATAGCTGAGGAATTGAGAACCTTTATGGAAACGGTTCCGGCTGCGGTTTGGGTTGCCCACGATCCCCAATGTCATGATATGACAGCAAACCGGGCTGCCCATCAATTGGTACAGTTACCGTCTGGCGGGATTGTGACGGCTACCCCGGAAGATGGAAGTTATCCTTTTTCATTCAAAATTCAACGCCAGGGGGTTGATATTCCCCCAGAAGACTTACCGATGCAGAGGGCGGGACGCACGGGGGAGGATGTTGAGGCAGAATTTGAGTTTGTCTTTGAAAATGGGGAAGTTCGGTATATTTATGGTCGGGCGGTTCCCTTACGGGACGAGAGGGGGAAAATTCGGGGAGTGATTGGTGCGTTTTTGGATATTAGCGATCGCAAACGAGCCGAAGAGGAACTACGAGAACGGGAACAGAGGTTTATTACCTTATTTAATGGTATGGAAGATTGGGTGCTAGTGTATCATCTGACACCGGATTACCGACCCGGAAGGTTTATCGAGGTGAATCAACAAGCGTGTAATCGGTTAGGGTTTAGTCGGGAAGAATTGCTTAGGATGTCTGTAGCCGATATTGTGGGTTCATCTTGGGTTTATCCCCAAGCCAATATAGAACAACTGCTGGAGCAGAAGCGTTTGGTGGCGGAATCGGTGCATCGCACCAAACAGGGGGAGCGAATTCCGGTTGAAGTGAGTGCGACTTTGTTTACCCTCAATGGTTTACCAACGGTACAGGCGATTTGTCGAGATATTACTGACCGAAAACAAGCCGAACAAGAGCGAGAAAAACTGTTAACCCGTGAACGAGCCGCCCGGGAAGAAGCAGAAGTTGCGAACCGGATTAAAGATGAATTTTTGGCGGTTTTATCCCATGAGTTGCGATCGCCGTTGAATCCGATTTTAGGCTGGACAAAACTTTTACAAACTCGCAAATTTGATGCAGCAGCAACGGCTCGTGCCCTGGAAACGATTGAACGCAATGCTAAATTACAAACCCAATTGATTGAGGATTTATTAGATATTTCTCGAATTTTACGCGGCAAAATGGCGTTAAATATGGAACCTGTCAATTTAATTCCCACGATTGAAGCTGCTTTAGAAACCGTGAAATTAGCCGCAGAAGCGAAGGGAATTCAGGTGAGGTTTGAGGTGATTTCTTTGGGACAAGTTTTGAGAAGTTCAGAGGCTTTGTCCGGTGAATCTCCAGGTTTTATCTATGTTTTGGGGGATGAAACTCGGTTACAACAGGTGATGTGGAATTTGTTATCGAATGCGATTAAATTTACTCCTGCTGGAGGGATTGTTGAGGTGCGATTAGAGTGTCGAGAAGGTCAAGCTCAAATTCAAGTTAAAGATACCGGAAAAGGAATTAATTCTGAATTTTTACCCTTTGTTTTTGACTATTTTCGTCAAGAAGATAGTACAACAACTCGTAAGTTTGGCGGTTTAGGATTGGGATTAGCCATCGTTCGCCATCTCACAGAATTGCATGGAGGAACTGTCAGCGTTGATAGTTTAGGAGAAGGACAAGGTGCGGTATTTCTCGTCCAGTTACCCTTAATGGAATATAAGCGGGAACACCCTCAATCTCAAACAATAGAGACTGATAAAATTGACTTAATGGGGTTAAAAATTTTAGTGGTTGATGATGAAATTGATATTCGAGATTTAGTCGAATTTATATTAAAACAAGCCGGGGCCCAAGTCAGGGTTGCAAACAGCGCACGGGAAGCTTTGGCTTTGATGTCGGATTTTGCGCCGGATGTGTTAGTTTCGGATATTGGGATGCCAGAAATGGATGGTTATGGGTTAATTGCAGAAGTCAGAAAAACATCATCCATTCCTGCGATCGCTTTAACAGCTTATGCGGGAGAAACAAACCACGCTTTAGCTCTAGCGGCTGGATTTCAAGTTCACCTCGCTAAACCGATTGAACCTGATGAGTTAGTTCTTTGTATTATTAATTTAACCAAAAAATAAACGGCTTAGGAATCGGACGGGGTTGTCACCTAGGCAAAAACCTGATAAAATTATAGATATAGCTCTCGCACCTTTCTAAAAATAGGGCAGCTAAAAAAATACGACCTGTAGAAGATTGAGATAACTTCAGCTTTCACCCCAATTTGGTGCTGTGCTATGACTATTTCTAAGTCGGTTTCCACTAACAGTAAACTTTCTAAAGATACTGTATCATCGGACTCTACAGAACCATTAACCCTGTCCGAGAAAGTTGAACCCCTTCAGGATTGGAAACAGAGTTTAGAACAGTTATTCTATTTACAGCGCTGTAGTCATCTATTGATGGCAGTCATTGAGCCACAAACTTTAATTTTGCGTTATGGTAATGAATTATTTTGTCAAGTTTCTAATATTCATTCAACTTTATTAGGCTCAGAAACAGGATTATCGGAGAAGTTGCTGGGAAAAAATAAAAATCTTAAAATTGAAGACGGACTCTTTAACGGCTTAAATCTTAAAATTTCAGATCTGTTTCAACAGTGGGATAGTTTAACCTTTGAACAACTCTATCGTTATCATCTCTTACACCGCATTCTGAAGCAATATTATGACATTGATTTACAATCTTTACAACTGTTTAATCAGTCAGCGATCGCTATTTTAAATTCAGCTAACACTTCAGAACAACGATTTATTTCAATTTGGTTAAATTCCGATTTATTACAGATCACAAAACTGAATTCTCAACTTGATGACTTTGCAGAGTTTAAATTTAACTTAATGCCCTTTTCTGAGCGAGAAAGTTGGTTTTTAAAACCGGGAAATTTAGATTATATTGCCCAAAAATTAAATTTAGAAAACTATCAAGTCAAGGGAGTATTTTTGTTAGAAGGATTAGAGATTACAGAATCTGAACAAATGCGTCGTCTTACCCATCAATTAATTAGTCGAGATTTAATTGTCCAATCTCAGCAGTGGGAAAATATTGAAAAACAATTACAAGCTTTATTTCGAGTTAAAACTTGTTTAGTCATGAGAATTCAAGGACAAGAAGCCAAATTATCCCAGAGTTTAAAGAATAATCCCCTTCACCAACCCATCATTTATCCTCTGGATACCTTAAAAGATTCTCCGATGTTACAAGCACTTCAAGACAATCAAGTCATTAATATTCCCGACCTAAGACAACAGTGCTTTACAGATTGTGAACGCTATTTAAGAAAGCTAAATATACGTTCGGTTTTATTAATTCCCTTAGTGATTCAATCCGTTAATTTACAAGGAAGTCAACAAATTTTAGGGGTAGTTGGATTAACCAGTGATCACCCCAACCATTTTACCTTAAGTGATGTTAAAAACGCCTATCAATTAATCCCAGCTTTGATTACAGCATTCTGCCATTGTTTACAAGAACAATTCACAAACTTACGCAATATTCATCCGTCCGTTGAATGGCGATTTTTACAAGAAGCAGAGCGCCGGAGTTGGGGATTTCAACCCGAAACAATTATCTTTGAAACCGTTTATCCCCTCTATGGAATTTCTGATATTCGAGGTTCATCGGAACAACGAAATCGGGCGATTCAGGTAGATTTACTAGAACAATTTCAATTAGCTATTAATATTGTAGACGCTTTATGTGAAACCCAAAAATCCTCATTAGGAGAACAGCTTAAACTGGATTTACAAGACTATATTACTCAACTTAAAACAGAAATTAATGTTGAAATTGAAATGAGTTCAACGGATTATTTGAAAGAGCATTTAGAAATTTATTTTGATTGTTTTTCTCAGTGTAGTTCCAAGGTACAAACTGCTTTAAAACAGTATAAAGAAGCTTGTAATAATGAACATGGATGTGTTTATACTGCCCGCTCCTACTATGATGAAATGTTAAACCAAATTACCTATCATTTACAACAAGTTTGGACACACTGGCAAGAGCAAATGCAGGCTATTCTTCCCCATTATTGTGAAATGGAATTTAGTGATGGAATGGATCATATTATTTATGTTGGAAAGTCCATTGACTCTCGGTTTACCTCCTTTCATATCCGCAGTTTAAGATATGAACAACTGAGGGCAATGTGTGATTGCGCCCGCAGGATATTTCGCTTAAAATCAGAACAAAAAATCACCCTAGATTTAGCCCATTTAGTTTTAGTCCAATATACCCCGATTGATATTTTTCATGATGAGAATACCGAAGGGATTTTTGCTGTTCGAGGAACCCGTGATATCCGATATGAAATTGTTAAAAAACGGATTGATAAAGGAGTAGATAAAGACACCAAAATTCGCATTACCCAACCCGGAATGCTAACCCTTGTTTATTCAACAGAAGAAGAATGGCAAGAATATCAACAATATTTTCGTTATTTGCATCGGGAAGGGTGGGTAGATTCTCAAATTGAATTTGGAATCGTTGATCCCCTTCCGGGGGTTAGTGGGCTAAATTATGCCCGTGTTGCCATTCTGGAATAAGGCAATTATCCTTACTCATTCATCGTTTTATAGGTAGAAACAGCAGACGGTGAACTGCGGTTGAGATAGCGGAAAATCCAATATTTAAACACCGCATCTAAGATCACCGGAAAAGTAGCAATAAACAGAAAATTAAAATCCCGATTTTCAGGGAGTCCAAAATGTCGCGCTGTACTTTCTAAGATGACTTCCCAACCGTGCGGAGAGTGGAACCCCACAAACATATCGGTGGATAAAATAATGATAAACGCTTTAGCACTATCACTCAATCCATAAATTAAATCCCCCATAAAAGATTTCAGAATTTCTACCTCTTTCCGGTTAGAAACCAGCACAAAACAGAACATAAAAACAGCGATAATATCGGCAAAAACATTTTTGATGGCATTACTTCCATCAACTTTATATTCTTCCGCTAATTCTTTGGCTTTTTCCTCTAATTTTTCATCGAGTTCCTGGGGAGTTAGGGGAGGAGCTTGACCAATTAAGGTTTGAAATTTCAGCCGTTGTTCATAATGCTGAAGTTCAATAAACGCTTCCTCCTCCATATTAACATTTAGAAAAATAGGCGTTTGTTCTTGATTGGTAAACATTCGATCCACAAGGGGGCCGACTACAAAATTTTTAGCCAATTGTTGAGTGAGTAAGGGAATTAAAATGATCAATAAAACAAATCGGATAGAAACCAGGGTTTTAATTTTAGACTTTCGATAATTTTGGATCATTTCAAACTCAGATTCAGGTCTGAGTTCCTGTTGAACCCGATTTAAAGTTCTCAGCAAAGATCGAGGAAGAACACTGGGGGAAGGTTTAGTTGTTAAATCCTCTTGAATTGTTTTTCCCGAACTTGAAGTCGAACTTCCATTATTCAAAGATTTATTGTTTCCCGGAGCATTTGTAATGCTAAGATCTTGATTAATAACTGTATTCCGCAGCGATAGAGATTGATTCGTAGGTGCTTTCATTAAGGCAACGGAATCTTCCGGTGTCATGGGGTGGTATCGAGAAATCACCGTATCAATATAATCAAGCTTTTCACAGATAATAGAAGTAGTTTTAGAGTCCGGTAATGAACCATTCCTTTCCAGATTATGGGTGATTTCACCGTTCACCGTTGAGGCCGGATTGAGTTGTTCAGATAATCCCAAAACCGAACGACTAGCATTAAATACCATTAAGCGAGTCTGAATTATTTTGAGATGTTTTTTCAATTCAGAATTAAAATAAGCCAGAGTGCGATCGCTATATTCAGTATGAGATTCCGAAGGAATTTTTTCCCCTTGAAAATGCTCATTTTCCAGGGAACGAATCTTCAAAGCCGCATCATAAGCTTGATCCAAAGCCCGTTCGGGTGTATCACGAAACCATTGATTCGCATTCCCAAACCATCGGTTTAAAAAATTAGAGTTAGAAGTCGCCATAATTCAGTTATCAAGTATCCGCATTATCAGTTATCAGTCATGAGTCTTCCAGGATCTCTTCTGTTATGACTTGTGACTTTTGCCTCCTACTGGCTATGTTCTGTCTGGTTTCTACTGTCTCCTTGATCGGTACAATGTACGAGGTATATTAGCAAATTTCTATCGGATTGCTGTGCTGTCTCCTGCTTTGTGGATTACTGGAGGTTCCCGTAGTGGCAAAACTACTCGCCTCATTGAGTTATTTTGTGAATGGACACCTGTATTAGGAACACTCCCCAACCCCCAAAGGGGGAAAAAGAAAAGGGAAAAAAGCCGATTAAAGCTTCAACTCACGGGGACGACGACCTTAATTTTTGCGGCTAATAGTGATAATCGCATGGTCTTAGCAGAGCGTTTGACCACCACACCCCAGGGACAATATTCTTTTTACTCCACAACCCCCCTAGGCTTTTTTCAAGATGAAGTGATTCTATTTTGGCCCCTATTAGTCGAAAAGTTAGGGCTAAAAGCCCAATTTCCCCTGCGATTACGTCCTGAAACAGAACAGGAACTTGCGCTGCAACTTTGGAGTCGTGATCTGGAAATCCACAGCTTAGAACGTCCAGGGATTAGCGTTAATCGGAGGGTACGCCAAGTCTTGGATCTTCTACAACTGGCTGCTCTGAGTGGAACCTCCATTGAAGACATTCCTCAGATTTTAGAGCAGGGTTTGACTCCCGCAGACACCACCCAAACCCTGAATCAACAAATCGGTTTTTGGTTGAAACAGTGGCAAAAGGAGTGCTTAGAACGAGGGTTACTCACCTATGGGATCATTGCAGACCTCTATGGTCAACACCTGCTGCATGATCCTATCTATCAAAAACACTTACTGCGTCGATATCCAGTGGTTTTAGCTGATGATGTGGATGAATATCCCGCCCTCGCGCGCCACTTGTTTGAGTTCTTTCTGGAGCAGGGAAAAATGGCTGCATTCACCTACAATCCAAAGGGGGCTGTACGGTTAGGGTTAGGGGCTGATCCCAATGACCTCGCCCGTTTACAATCCCGTTGTCGTGTGGAAACCTTAGACTCACCCCAAGGTTTAGGAAAAGACCTGGCGCAACCGATTTTGGAATTAGTGTTTGAAAATGCCATCGCCTTTCCCGACTCCCTATTATTTTCTCCTAATATTAAATCCATTCAAACCCTATCACGGGCTGATTTACTGCGACAAACGGCTGAACAGATTATTGCCGGGGTAAAAACAGGTCAAGTACAACCGGATGAAATTGCTGTTATTGCTCCGGGTTTAGATGCCATTGCTCGTTATACCCTACGAGAACTGCTCAACCATGCAGGTATTACGGTGGAGTCGATGCAAGAACAACGTCCCCTCGTCAGTTCTCCCCTGGTTCGAGCTTTATTAACCCTCATCGCCTTGATTTATCCGGGAAATGGTCGCCTTGTCCACCGAGATGCGATCGCAGAAATGCTGGTAACTCTCAGTTATGAAGGGAACAGGGAATTGTCAACTCCTGTGATTGACCCGGTACGGGCTGGTCTATTGGCGGATCATTGTTTTGTGCCAGATTGGGAAAATCCTCGGTTGCTTCCGGTGACGGCTTTTCCCCGTTGGGATCGGTTGGGATATCAAGGAACCCAAGCTTACCAACAGATTCTGCATTGGGTTGAAGTTCAACAACAACAGTATCAACAACGGTTATTAGCAAGTCCGGTGGTGCTGTTAGACCGGGGAGTTCAGCACTTTTTAATTCATAATTCTAGTTTAAGACCCGATCAATTGTCCGTCCTGCGAGAGTTAATGGAAACGGCAATTCATTATTGGGAGGTGCAGAATCGTTTACAACTGCAAACTGGTGTTACTCCTTCAGAACAAGTGGGTCAGTTTATTCAGTTATTGCGCCTAGGAGTGGTTTCTGCCAATCCCTATCCCATATCCAGTTTGGGGATTAAACCTGGGGGGGTGACTTTAGGAACGATTTTCCAATATCGGGCCAGTCGAGCATCCCATCGTTGGCACTTTTGGCTTGATGTGGGATCTCCCTTGTGGTTAAGTGGGGGAGCAAGTATCCTGTGGGGAGCACCTTTGTTTTTGAGGGAACGAGAGCATCGTCCCTGGACAGTGGAAGAGGGGTTGGAAGCTGATCTACAACGATTACGTCGTATTATTGTAGATTTGTTGAGTCGGGTCAGCGATCGCTTAATTCTGTGTCACAGTGATTTAGCGGTTAATGGCCAAGAACAACTTGGCCCCCTTTATCAGTTATCAGTTATCAGTAATCAGTAATCAGTAATCAGGATTATTATTGAACTGTAAGTTGGGGAATATTTAGCTTTCGATTGGTTCAAATTGAACAAGGGAAAAAATAAGATAATATAGGGAATAGTGTTGGGACACCACTTGTACAGGATCGTCTACCTAAAAACTAACCCTAGAAGGTAAATTTTACCTTCAGACTAACCTATAAAATCTCACGCAAGGACTTGAAATCAATGAAGTACAAGTTTTAGCTTTTCTTCTTTTTTTTTCTGAGTTCTTCATCATTTTGAATGTACAATTTTCAATTTTGGAAGGCTTCCACAAGGAAACTTACTCATTTTTGAAATAAAAAATTTTCTACTAATAATATTAAAATGAGGTTGGTCATGTTTGTTTTCAGGTAAACAATTGAATCCGATCAATTTATAGAAATTGATGTTACTATCATCAACCCTTCTGGGAATGCTATAAATGAAACGAGGTTGGGGTGTAAGGAGTTAATTTGATTGCTTGGGTTTATTCATGAGGAGACTAACAAATGACAAGTGCAGCAATTAATACTGTTAGGGCCAGAGTTATTAATACAGAGGAAACCCTGTTAATTTTTCCGACAGAACTTCCGGGTATCTTTCAAAGCTTCACCGGGTTAGTTGGAGAAACCTTACCGGGTGCCAATGGTGATGTAATTTTTGTCCCTCAAAATCCC
>NZ_JADEWU010000027.1:0-65833 GCF_015207485.1 Planktothrix mougeotii LEGE 06226 | reverse complement strand
CCATACATATTATGTCGTTTTCTGTATACTTATCAACATTGTAGATCATAAATTTAAAATTGACCATGAGAAAGAAAAGTTTTGAATATCAGCACTATAATCACTCTGTTGGACTAGCGATTGTCCATTTGGTCTTTGTCCCAAAACGAAGAAAGCCTGTTCTCAAAGGCAATATTCGGAACAGGCTTTATCAAGTTTGGCAAGATTTGGCAACGGAGAAAGGATGGAATATTCGGGCTTGTGAGATAGCTCCTGATCATGTCCATCTATTTATTGAGTTTCCTCCTACGATGCCGATCCATTTAGTTGTTAAGTTTTTAAAAGGGAGGGCTTCTAATATCCTCCGCAAGGAATTTCCAGAGTTACTCAAGTTACCTAGTTTATGGAGTAAGAGTTATTTTTTCAGCACCGCAGGTAATGTTAGTGCTGACACAATACAGAAATATATTGAAGATCCACATCACCATTGATTGAATGCGGATAAATCCGCTTGCGTCGCTTTTCCACCTCGCTCTAAAGAGACGAGGCTACCAAGCTTCCATGTATTTATGGTGTAGAAACCTTGGATACAAGGTTTCTACAGAAGTATTTCTGCCGAGATAGAAGCCGAAGATGAGAAAGGCGGGTTATAATTTGTTACGGAAGTTAGCAAAACTATAAGTTTTATGAGTAAACCCGCCGTGAATTCGTTTTTTGTAGGCCGCGCCTTAGCGGAAGGACTGTACGAACAACTGGGAAACAGTCTGGCCAACTTCCTGAGTGAACTGGGGAAATTTGATGCAGAACAGAAAGAACATCTGCGACAGTTTACCCAACAGGTGATGGAACGCGCCTCCCAAGAAGCGGGTACTGTTGTCACCGATAGTTCCTCCCCCTTTAACTCCCCCTCCTCTAACGGTGAACCCGTAGATTTGCAAGCCACCATTGACGAACTGCGGGCGGAAGTGGCGGAATTGCGATCCGAACTCCAACGCTATCGTAATCGTACCGTGTAAACTCTGTTGTAGTAAAAACACGCAGTTATTGGGTCAACTTAATTTTGGAAACGGTCGTGTCTGTTAATCACTCAATTCGGGGTTCCGGTGCGGAACAACGGATTAATCCGCCTTCTGTAACTCCCCTCCGCCAAAATTATGGAGGAAAAGCTTATCGTTGGAACCGCAAAAATTATTCCCGTCAACGACGTTTTATTGATATTTGGACGTTTGTATTGACGTGGTTAACTTGGTTGTGGATCGATGCTAAAAAATGGAGTTACCGGGGCGGTTTTACCGAAGAGAAAAAAAATGCTCGTCGTCGAGCACAAGCAATATGGGTGAGGGAAACCTTTTTAGATTTAGGGCCGACCTTTATTAAAGTCGGACAATTATTTTCCACCCGTGCCGATTTATTTCCCATCGAATATGTAGAAGAACTCTCGAAACTCCAAGATAAAGTTCCCGCCTTCAGTTATGAACAAGCCGAAGAAATTATCCTAGAAGATCTGGGTAAAACCGTTCAAGATTTATTCCAAAATTTTGATCCAATTCCCTTAGCAGCAGCGAGTTTGGGTCAAGTTCACAAAGCCCAACTGCATTCCGGTGCAGACGTTGTTGTTAAAGTTCAGCGCCCCGGACTGAAAAAATTATTTGAAATAGATTTAGCGATTCTGCGAGGGATTGCTCGCTACTTCCAAAATCATCCTCGCTGGGGAAAAGGTCGAGATTGGGTCGGGATTTATGATGAATGTTGCCGGATTTTATGGTTAGAAATTGACTACCTCAATGAAGGCCGAAATGCTGATACATTCCGCCGTAATTTCCGCGATTGTGATTGGGTAAAAGTGCCCCGAGTTTCTTGGCAATATACCTCCCCTAGAGTCCTGACTTTAGAATATATTCCAGGGATTAAAATTAGCAATTATGAAGCCTTGGAAGCATCAGGACTCGATCGCAAAGAACTTGCCCAAATGGGAGCTAAAGCTTATTTACAACAACTCCTAAATCATGGCTTTTTCCATGCCGATCCCCACCCCGGAAATATTGCGGTCAGTCCCGGTGGTGAATTGATTTTTTATGATTTTGGCATGATGGGACAAATTACGTCCAATCTGCGAGAAAAACTCATGGAAACCCTATTTGGGATTACTCAAAAAGATGGGGATCGGGTGATGAAATCTTTGATTGCGGTGGGAGCGCTCGCACCTACAGGAGATATGGGGCCAGTGCGTCGGTCAATTCAATATATGTTAGATCACTTTATGGATCAACCCTTTGAAAATCAATCCATTGCTTCCATTAGTGATGATCTTTATGAAATTGCTTATGACCAACCCTTTCGATTTCCCGCAACCTTTACCTTTGTAATGCGGGCTTTTTCGACCTTAGAAGGTGTCGGAAAAGGACTCGACCCCGAATTTAACTTTATGGAGGTGGCACAGCCGTTTGCCATGCAGCTTATGTCTAATGGAAATCTTCCCAATACCGCTAATAGTATTTTTAATGAACTCAGCCGCCAAGCGGTTCAAGTGAGTTCTTCTGCGTTAGGCTTACCCGGACGCATTGAAGATACCCTGGAAAAACTTGAACAAGGAGATATCCGAATGCGGGTTCGTCTTGCGGAAACCGACCGGGTATTAAGACGGGTGAGTAATGTCCAAATGGGAACAAATTACGCGGTTCTGATCGGTGCCTTCATTCTATCAGCTACACTGTTATTGATTAGTGATAAGGTGGGATTAGCTCTCGTTGTATTATTCTTAGCTGTTGGTCTAGGAGTTGCTTTCTTAAGGTTGTTGCGACGGATTGATCGTTTGGATCGGATGATGTAAATCAACGATTCCGTTTAGACTCCGAGATTTTGATTGATCCTTGCCTTCTTTAAACGCATCCTGATCAGCAGATATTGGAAAATTTTAGGATAAAACCCGCTAGGGAGTTTTAGACATCAACCAATATTTGTGTATGAAACGTTATTTCGCTGGGATGACGGATACAGGCAATGTTCGGAACGTCAACCAAGATGCTTACTATATTGATCCTGATGGCCGTTTTTTCATTGTTGCTGATGGTATGGGCGGACACGCCGGAGGTCAAGAGGCGAGTTTGATTGCCTCCCAAACCATTAAAGAATACATCCTTGAGCATTGGGAGAGTTCTGATCAATCCCCAATTCTCCTCAAAAATGCGTTTGTCGCCGCCAACAACGCTATTTTAAAGGATCAACAAAAACATCCTGAACGCTCCGATATGGGAACAACGGCGGTTGTCGCCTTATTCCGAGAAGATGAGGAGAACCCTTGGTTTGCCAATGTGGGAGATTCCCGTTTATATCGTTTGCGCGGACATCAGTTACAACAAATTACAGAAGATCAAACTTGGGTGGCTCAAGCGGTGAAACGGAAAGCCTTAACTCCTGATGAGGCTCGTTCCCATCCTTGGCGTCATGTTTTGTCTCAATGTTTGGGACGCGAGGATCTCTCGGAAATTAGTATTGATCAGATGGATGTACAACCGGGAGATCGTTTGTTGTTGTGTAGTGATGGGTTGACGGAAGAACTTTCAGATACAATCATCACGGCTAACCTCAAAGCCATTCGAGCTTGTGAAGCCGCAGCAACGGCTTTAATCAAAGAGGCAAAAGACCGGGAAGGGCGAGACAATATTACAGTGATTGTTGTCGCCGTTGGATCGGTAGACAGTTAATCCCCGGTAATTGATAATGCGTGTAATGGGTTTGATCAGTGGAACCTCCGTCGATGGGATTGATGTCGCTCTCGTTGAGATTACGGGTTGTCAACGGGATCTGACGGTGGAGTTCTTGGCGGGAGCAACTTATCCCTATCCTTCGGAGTTGCGATCGCAAATTTTGCAGGTATGCAGTGGAACCCCTCTGTCCCTAGCAGAATTAGCTCAATTGGATGATGCGATCGCCCGAACCTTTGCTCAGGCTGCTATAACCTTACAACAATCCTCTCAACCAGCCGAACTGATTGGCTCCCACGGACAAACGGTGTTTCATCGTCCACCCCAAGGAACCCAACTCGGTTACAGTCTGCAACTGGGACGGGGAGAACTGATTGCCGATTTAACGGGGATCACAACGGTGAGTAACTTTCGGGTGGGGGATATTGCCGCGGGGGGTCACGGAGCGCCTCTGGTTCCCGTTCTGGATGCTTATCTGCTGCGTCATCCCCAATACTATCGCTGTATTCAAAATATTGGGGGAATTGGTAATGTCACCTATCTACCGAAACTCAACTCTAGCCCGATTTTAGGGTGGGATACCGGGCCGGGAAATACATTACTAGATTTAGCGGTACAATATTTTTCCCAAGGGACTCAAAGTTATGACAAAGAGGGAGCTTGGGCGGCGACGGGAACGCCTTGTCTGCCTTTGGTAGAACAATGGTTACAGCAAGATTTTTTTCACCAACCGCCCCCAAAATCGACGGGACGAGAATTATTTGGTTGGGACTATTGGCAACGGTGTTTAAGGGAACTAGAACCCTATAAGTTAAGTACAGCCGATGTTTTAGCAACTTTAACTGAATTAACGGCGGCTTCAATTTACCAAAGTTATTATCAATTTTTGCCCCAGTTACCCGATGAAATTTTATTGTGTGGGGGGGGAAGCCATAACTGCTATTTGAAATATCGGTTACAGACTTTGTTTAATCCGATTCCCGTTTTTTCCACTTCGGAAGTAGGCTTAAATGCTGATTTTAAAGAAGCGATCACGTTTGCGGTTTTAGCCTATTGGCGGTGGTTAGGAATCCCTGGAAATTTACCTTCAGTAACAGGGGCAGTTTCTGAGGTGTTACTGGGAGAAATTCACACTACCTTTACTCCCAACATGATATTATGAAAGCAAAGAACTTCAATAGATAACATATAGATCTTGCAAACTGAAGTTCTGTGTTTTCTATCGGTTAAAAATTTTCAGTCTAGCTGCGAAGAATAAGGGTGGGACTGTGGCTCACACATTTTTAATGGAATCTGGTCAATGGTTATTAGAAGGAAATTGGCTTGATCGGAATGAAATGCCGATAACCGTTCGCGGAAAAACCGTTGTTGCTTGGCATCAAAGCGACTGGTTTAGTATGGTGACAAAATTAGTATTTCCCAGCCAAGATCGAGAAGATATTGTTTTACAGTATCGGGGAAGATTAGACAGTAATGAAAGAGAATATACGTTTGTTTTACAACACAGTCAATTGGGCAAAATTGAAGGGGAAGGTTTAGTTGGCCCTGAATCGATTGTCCAACGTTATCGAGTGTTAGGAGATGACCGCCAACGTCGCAATGGATTTGAAACCCTCAGAAAAGTTGATCCCAACCATTATTATTATTCGAGTGGAATCATGGCAGGGCATACTCTGAATTTAATTAGTGTCATGGAAGCCACTTTAGAACGGAAATCATAAATCATCGTTTAGGATTAGTTTCCCATTTTAATCTCATTCACGGGTGAGTTAACCTAACGTGAGCCAAGAGCTTGACCCCGAAGAAGCAGGTTGACGCCCCATTACCCCTAACTTGTTCCCACGCCTTGAAAAAAAGTGAGAGATAGAGGTCGCCGACTGCGACACCTTCTAATTTTAATCTTGTACAAAATTAGGCTCCAGACCCCAATGGTGTTTGAGAAAATGCTGATACATATTTTCTCGCACCATCATGTGTTCATAGAGATTAATTAAAAATTCCTGCGCCTGTTCTCGGCTCATTTGACCGACTTGCAGCTTAAAGGAAGTCAGGTTAAATTGTTGCTCAAGAGATAGTTCTGCGGGTTGATTCATGATTAACTCCTATCAGTTCTCTAGTATTGTTAATAACTGTAACAACTATTTGACAAATCGTCCATTCTCCTCTAGGGAGATGCCTACTATGAAGATAGCAAATCTTTTGAGAGATGGTGTAGCACAGGATACGAGTTTTGACAAAAAATAGCAGGGAACAGGGAACAGGGAACAGGGAATAGGCTGGAAAAGACTTTTCTACGCGCGGTTTTAGCATCAGTCTATGTCCTAACACCCCAGACCTGACTCGTATATCTCGTTAGACTGAGGGAAAATGGCAGGCTTAATCATCAGGAATCGTTCAAGTTTGATGTGTTAAACTTATATAGAGTATTGACGAATCTTATTAAGCTTTCAGTTCAGACTTATGAGGATGGGAAATTTAACATGACTCCTGCTAAGACAGATCAACCCAGACCCTTCTGGAGTCGATTTCGTTTTCTTCCCTACACTGTGCTAGGTATTCTAATTTTTTATTGCAATTCTACTTGGGATGCTAACTTTTTTGTTAAGGGCTATTTGACCATCCTTGAACTACAAACTGCTATCATTTTGTTATATTTTCTCATGGGTCGGCTTTCCAAAAGCCAGAACCTGAATAAAGATCTTTAGTGGCGACTCATTTTAATCTCATTAACAATTTTAACCCTTGACCTTCAGGAGATCACTCAATGAAAAATAAAATCGTAGCCGCATTATTGGCTTTCTTTTTAGGGATATTTGGAGTTCATAAGTTTTATTTAGGGGAAAATTTAGGTGGAGTTCTTTATTTGTTGTTTTCTTGGACTTTTATTCCCGGATTTCTCGCCTTTTTCGATTTTCTAGGTTTATTGTTAATGTCAGATCAAGCGTTCAATGCTAAATTTAATCCAGGTATTCCTTACTCAGTTTTAGATGGAAGTCGTTCTGCACAGGATATTACTGTAGCACTAGCTCAACTGAAAAAACTTTATGATCAAGATGCCATTACCGCCGAAGAATATGAAGAAAAACGCCGGAAATTATTAAATGAACTGTAAACAGCAACAGGAGTGACATTAAACGTGTCCAATCTATCTCGATGGTTTCAGAAAGTTCCGCAGTGGTTATACTGGTCTTTATTTCCTGTATTAGGTGGGTTAGCCATTGTCTATGCAGGAAATAAAACCAAAACTCAATCTTGGATTTATACAGGGTTAGGGTTTGTCGCTGCGGCTTTTATTTTATCGAATACGTCTTTTTCCAGTATAGTTTGGATCGGTCAAATTATAACAGCGATCGCTTTGAGAAAAGAATTTTTAGCAAAAACTTTTCATAATCCTTTATCGAGTTCAAACGAATCTCATCTCATCCAATTAATTGCTAAACATCGAGATAAAATTGATATTAATAATTGCTCTAAGCATGATTTAGTATATGGATTAGATTTACCGATTGTTTATGCCAATGAAATTGAAGAAATGAAACGGGAAGGTTATAATTTTACAAGTTTAGAAGAACTTGCGGAATTAATTGGCATTCCTGAATCAACACTACAACGAATTGCACCTTTAATTTTATTTAGTTTTGATATAAATAAAGAAATCCATCATTCCTGGCGGCGGTTAAATGTGTTGTCAATGGATGAATTAGTTGAATTAGGACTAAACATCAATGCTGCTAAAATTATTGTTTTAGAACGTCAACGGCGTGGGGGTTATAAGTCTTTTCTGGATTTTAAAAAACGGACAAAATTACCGTTACATATCTATCGCCATATTTTATAAAAAATATAAAAAAATGACAATGAGAACTATCTAACTATTCCGGTACAATTTCCGTAACCACAGGAGTTCCTGTATTCCCACCACTGACAACAACAGTATCATTTTCAAACCTACCAACGGCTTTTTCTCCCATTAAATTAAACGGGGGATCAATTTGACGATAGACCACATTTCCTTCGGCGGAAAAAGACTGTTGAGGAATATACCAAGTGAGTAAATTAGAATTGAGTTGTGCTTGACGTTTTGCGCCAATACCAACAACATTTCCAGTTAAATAAAAGATATTATCTTTTAAATCTCCCCAACCTTGATTAGCGGTGACAGTAACTTGTTGTTCTCGTTCAATAATGGTAATAAATTGAGGGGAACTAATGGTGCGTTTCTGATAATTCCATTGTAATTCATTACTTGAAATTTGTAACGGAGGTTGAGATAAAGCAATTTGGGCATTTTTTCTCAGGGTAGCAATTTGGGTTTTTAAATTCATGTCGGCGGTTTCTGCAATTCCCCGGTCTGTAACGGTTTGATTTTGATATCGTTCAATTTGGGTTTTTAAATTACTGGTTAATAGTTGTTGTTCCCATAACCAAACAATATGATCACTTTGTAACTTGACAACGGGATTTTTAGAACTAACCGTGGCTTTATCCCAAAATTCTACTCGTTTTTGACGATAAAAAACCTGAACTTCTCTAGCAATAGCTTGGAGTTGAGCATGATCTCCCGTAACACTATTCCGCACTACAATAATATTTTGTTGGACAATCCATTCTAGCTCTTTTCCCTTCAAAACTAAGCCTGTATTGGGATCAGTTGCTACAATATTATTGCGTAAAAAAATCCGTTTGCTATTCTGTTCAAATTCTCCTTGATCTGCCTTAATTTTATACAGAAGTTTGCCTTGATCATATAATTCTCCAACCGGATTTTTCACGGTTGCCATTTTTTGGTCTTTACTATAACTGACTTGTTGGGCTTTAATGTTCCAGAGTAATTTTCCTTGTTCATCAGCCTGTTCTAACGTAACATCATCTAAAGTTAATGTCCGTTCAAATTCTTTAGAAGTCTTTGATTTAGCGTCCGTTGAAGTTGGTTCGACGTTTTTTGGGGCGCAAGCAGAAATTCCGACTAAAATTATCACCCAAAGGAGTAACAACCGCATCTAATTTGATAACAGGGAACAGGGAACAGGGAACAGGGAACAGATAGAAGGTAAACCTATCTATATCCTAAGAATTTAGGATCTCAAAAGTTTAGGAATTGAGGAGTAAAAACCAGGAATACCATAAGTTTTTACTCCTGTGATTCTCCTAAGAATCTTCTATAATTTGCCCATCTATTAAACTAATTCCTGATAGGGGACGGTAGGTATAGTTGGGACTACGGGGCGTTTTTTGGATATCTTCTTTGATCATTTCTAAATCAATATAGCGATCAGCGACATTAATTAAACTATCACTGGTCATTGAGCGCAAACTCACAACTTCCACCCGCACCCCGCGATAACTTACAGAGTCCACCGCATAAGCTAAATCTCCATCTCCACTCACCAAAACGGCGGTATCATAGGAACCCACTAAAGCCATCATATCAACGGCTATTTCCACATCTAAATTAGCTTTTTTAGAGCCATCAGGAAGTTGGACTAAATCTTTAGCAATGACACGATAACCATTGCGTCGCATCCATAATAAAAAGCCTTGTTGCTTCTCATTGGTGCGATCTACTCCCGTATAGAAAAAGGAGCGTAACAACCGAGAACCAGCCGTTAAACGACATAATAATTTGGTGTAATCAATTTCAATGCCCAATTGTAAAGCGGCATAAAATAGATTAGAGCCATCGATAAAAATGGCAACTCGGCCCCTGTTTTCAAGAACTTGTTCAGGAGTAAAAAGTTCTCCATGATTGATATTATTCAACATTCTTATACCTCTTTTTTTATGAAAAAAATGATCTGAGTATGGGTAAAGTAAACCAAAACTAAACCAATTGAAAAGGATGTTTTATGTTAAACTAGACTATCACTTAAACGGGTTTGAATTAGGATGATGCTCCCTCTGCATCTTCCAAGCGTCTAAAGACAGGTTGCGCTTCCTGCAAGGGTTGATTAGCAGGTAACGCGCCCCAAACAGCATGGATGTCAAAGGACAGTGCTGTCGCTAGTATAGTCTGATCATTGAAATCGAGGGTGTATCCCAATTGTTGATAAATCCGAGTGCTAATATTGGGAATGATAGGGGACAAAAGATAAGCTGCCAGTCGAACGGATTCTAAAACGGAGTACAAGACTTGGGAAACCGCTTCCTGTTTTCCTTGCTTGTACAAACTCCAAGGAGCTTTATCATCAATGTATTTATTTCCGGCTTGAACTAAGGTGAAAATAGCCGTACAAACTTCGCTAAACGCCAGAGCATCATAGGCTTGAGTGACAGTATCTGCCAAGGTTAGACCGAGGGATTTCAGGGCATCATCCTTGGGGATATCCTCACCGTTAACATTAGGAACACAACCGTTAAAGTATTTAAACGCCATTTTCAGCGTGCGGTTGAGTAAGTTACCTAAGTCATTGGCTAAGTTAGCATTAACGGTATGAATAAACCGAGTTTGACTATAATCACCATCCTGTCCAAATTCTATCTCTTTCAAGAAATAAAAGCGAATCGCATCAGCACCATATTGATTGACTAAAGCAACGGGATCAAGGGTATTTCCCAAGCTTTTGCCCATCTTCTTCCCATCTTTGGTCAAAAAACCGTGTCCAAAGATACGACCGGGAAGAGGTAAGCCAGCCGACATCAACATGGCGGGCCAGTAAATGGCATGAAATCTTAAAATATCTTTACCAATCAGGTGTAAATTAATCGGCCACCCTTTCGATAAAGCATTTTCTAAGGTGGGTTCATCCTCTGGGTCAAGCAACGCCGTTATATAGCCTAACAACGCATCAAACCAAACATAAATGGTATGGCTTGGATCACAGGGAACGGGAAATCCCCAGTCAATATTAACGCGAGAAATCGAAAAATCTTGTAATCCTTGTTTAAC
This sequence comes from Planktothrix mougeotii LEGE 06226, assembly GCF_015207485.1. Taxonomy (NCBI): domain Bacteria; kingdom Bacillati; phylum Cyanobacteriota; class Cyanophyceae; order Oscillatoriales; family Microcoleaceae; genus Planktothrix; species Planktothrix mougeotii. The sequence goes on along the minus strand of NZ_JADEWU010000027.1, from coordinate 55,264 downwards.
AAAATTGATGACTTCGTTGCGCCGACTTTCCGGCTGAATAAAGTCAGGATGCTCTTGATATAAAGCTTCTAGCTGTTCTTGGTATTGAGACAACCGAAAAAAATAGTTCTGCTCATCTCGCCATTCTAGGGCTTTATTGGTATGGATGGGGCAGTATTTTTTCTGTTCTAATTCTCGTTCTTCTTTGTATTCTTCACAGGCGACACAATACCAGCCTTGTTGTTGGCTGAGATAGATATCTCCTTGATTCCAAACCCGTTGAAAAAACTCATTGACGATGGCTTCATGGCGAGGTGCTGTCGTGCGACTAAAGCGATCATACTGAATATTCAAGTGTTGCCACAGGGAAGCAAAACCATCGGCAATTTGATCGCAGTGAGCTTGGGGAGAACGCCCTAACTCCTCGGCGGTACGTTGAATTTTTTGACCGTGTTCATCGGTTCCAGTAATTAATAGGACGGATTTTCCTTGAAGTCGCTGGAACCGAGCAATGGCATCAGCCGCCATTGTGGTATAAGCACTACCAATGTGAGGAACATCATTGACATAATAGAGAGGTGTTGTCAGGGTAAAGGTATTGAAATGGGTCTGTGTCAATTTCATATTAAACAGATAGAGGCTACCGATATTGTTCTTGTTAGACCCGCCTCAGTAGGGCGTTTAATTGGGTTTGAGGATTTCTCCTTCACGGATTTCTCCGTAATGTTAAGAGCACTTTTTATTGATGTCCACGCTCACTCTACAGATGTAGAAATGTGCGCTTTTTAGGGTGTTTCTGTCTAGTACCTGAATAAAAATTTCACAGTACATGACACCGAAACTTATAGATTATAATATTTTCTTTAAAGTTTCTCAAAATTCTCAAACAAGTCTTAAGTTTTTAGCGCAAATGTAACCCGATTCAAGCAGTGTGTTGGTGATTCATGTTCTTTGATCAAACGGGATTGAGTTGTCGGTGGCTGGTGACAGGATTGGGAATACAGATGTTCATTTCCTATGAAGATCGAATTCCTGAAACAGGCCCTGCGATTGTGGTGAGTAACCATCGCAGTGTGATTGATCCGATTGTCTTAACCGCAGGTGTCGGTCGGACTCTTCGTTTTGCATCCCATCATTATATGGGTCAAGTCCCCCTTTTACGCGAAATTGTCACAACATTTGGTGCCTTCCCCTTTGATGAACCCGAACATCGACCTCAACAGTTTTTTAAACAAGCAACCCAACTATTAAACCAACGACAAATGGTGGGGATCTTTCCCGAAGGAGCAACCCCAATGTTACAACAAACCCAACCGAATGTTGTGGGAACCTTTCAACGGGGATTTGCTCATTTAGCATTACGTTCAGGGGTTCCAGACCTAGCCGTTTTACCTGTGGCGATCGCAACATTAGAAGAACAAACCCTACCGTCAGCCATTCCATTAAGGTTACTGGGTGTATTCGATCCAACTGAACCCTTATTTGATCAACCCGGTTGGCATCCTATGATTCTCTATCGAAGAATCCAAATCTTAATGGGCCGTCCCTATTGGATTACCCCGCGAGTACAACGTCAATATCAAGGGAAACAAGCCCGAAAAGCGGTAGAAGAGTTGACCCAGTATTGTCATCGGGAAATTACCCATTTACTCCGTCAAGGTAGCGTTTAGAATGTCCTCCACCGCCGTAAATCGTCTCCAGAGAAATCAGGAATAGGAATCACCGATCACGGTAGGATGAACGATGACGCTATGCCATGACTACCATCCATGACCTACGACCAATCCGCCGAACAGCTATTAGAGTTAGCTGCCGCATCCGGCGCTGAGGCTGCGGAAGTGTTTCAATCTCAATCCCTATCCAAGCCAATCTTTTTTGAAGCCAATCGACTGAAACAACTCGAAAGTAGCCAATCGGAAGGGACAACCTTGCGACTTTGGCGAGATGGCCGTCCGGGTTTAGCGGTTGCTTATGGCCCAGTGGAACCGAAAAAATTAGTGGAACGGGCGATTTCCTTGAGTACCCTCAATGAACCCGAAACCATTGAACTAACCGAATCAACAACTCCATCCCAGTATCCCGATATTGGGGAAGTTGTACCCGTTGAACAATTGGTCAGTTGGGGAAAACAGGCGATTGAATTAATTCGCTCTTCCTATCCCGATGTCTTATGTATGGCGGAATGGGATTGTGAAGTGGAATCGATTCGCTTGATTAACTCACGGGGACTGGACTGTCGCCATACCGATACCACCCTCAGTGGTTATGTGGAAACGGAATGGGTTCGGGGGGATGATTTTTTAGCGGTTTCCGATGGCCAAACCCAACGGGATTTTTTAGATCCCACCCTCCTAGCTGAACGGATTTTAATGCGGTTAAATTGGGCCAAGAATAATGTCCCTTCTCCCATGTCCCGGATTCCGGTGTTATTCACCGCTAAAGCTGCCGATATGCTTTGGGGAACCATTTCCGCCGCCTTGAATGGCAAACAGGTCTTGGAAGGGGCTTCTCCTTGGAGCGATCGCTTAACAACCCCCGTGATGTCTCCCCTGTTAACGCTCTCTCAGGAACCTGATGTCGGCCCCTATAGTTGTCCCTTTGATGATGAAGGGATTCCTACCCGTCCCATTACCTTTATTCAAAAGGGCGTTTTACAACTCTTTTATACCGACTTAACTACGGGTCGCACCTTGGGAAGTGGGACAACCGGAAACGGATTTCGCACTCATTTAGGCAGTTATCCCACGCCGGGGTTATTTAATCTGTTAGTAAAACCCGGAAAAAGTTCTTTAAATGAATTAATCCAAAGTTTAGATCGAGCTTTAATCGTTGATCAAATGTTAGGAGGAAGTGCCGGAATGAGTGGGGACTTTTCGATTAATGTTGATTTAGGATATCGCATTGAAAAGGGTGAAATTGTCGGACGGGTGAAAAATACAATGGTGGCGGGGAATGTTTATACAGCCCTCAAACAAGTTGTAGAATTAGGGGGTGATGCCTCTTGGAATGGGTCTTGTTATACTCCTTCAATTATTGTTGAAGGGTTATCAGTCATTGGTAAAGGTTAATCCCCTCAATTTTAATCATTCCCTAGAATTGAGAAGGCGATATCAGGTTCCCCTTTAAAAATTCCCCTAAAATTATCATGATTCAATTTAATCAATTTACAGCCCTGAGCTTTGACTGCTACGGCACTTTAATTGACTGGGAAAGCGGGATTACTCCCGTTTTACAACAATTAGTTAAGGCTCATGGGATTACAATGACTGATCAAGAGTTACTGGAATTATTTGCAATCTTAGAACCAGAAGCTCAAAGCGGAGACTATAAAACCTATCGAGACATTCTCCGAGAAGTCGTACAAAAGTTGGGAGAACGTTTAGGGTTTTCTCCAACTCCTACGGAATTAGAGAGTTTAGCCAATTCAATTCAACATTGGCAACCTTTTTCGGATACGGTAAAAGCCCTTAAAGCATTAAAACAAAAGTATAAATTAGTGATTATTTCTAATATTGATGATGATTTATTTGCCCAAACGAACCAACATCTACAAATAGAATTTGATGATATTATTACGGCACAACAAGCTCAATCCTATAAACCATCAGCCCATAATTTTGAATTTGCTTTAGAAAAAACATGGCTTTCTAAGGATGAGCTTCTGCACGTTGCCCAAAGCATTTTTCATGATATTGCCACAGCCAAAAGTTTAGGATTAACAACAGTTTGGGTTAATCGTCGTCAAGGAAAATCTGGAGGAGGTGCAACAAAACCTGCCACTGCTCAACCGGATTTAGAAGTGCCGGATTTAAAGAGTTTAGTTAACTTAATTCTTGAGCATTAGAAAATTTGGATATGCCATAAAAATAGCGATCGCGCTAGTCCAGCCAGAAGAGCGCATCGCTTATAATAGTTGTAAACTCAACCACAATCCCCTTACAATGAATAACTATGACCCAATTTACTTTAAACTTAGAAACCATTGAGCTAAGTGACGAACAATTTTTTCAACTGTGTCAAAATAACCAAGATTTAAGATTTGAACGCAACAGCAACGGGGAGTTAGTAATTATGTCACCCGCAGGAGGAAAAACAGGACATCGAAATATTGAAATTGCTTATCAATTGCAAGCTTGGAGTCGTCAAAATCAATGCGGAATTGCTTTTGATTCTTCTACAGGATTTAAACTTCCCAATGGTGCAGATCGTTCTCCCGATGGGTCGTGGATACCGTTAGAAAAATGGAATGATTTAACTCCTGAACAACAAGAAAAGTTTTTACCTGTATGTCCTGATTTTGTGATTGAATTGCGTTCTCCAAGTGATAATCTCAAAAATATTCAAAAGAAAATGAGAGAATACCAAGAAAACGGAACTCGTTTAGGATGGTTAATTGATCCTCAAACCAAAACCGTAGAAATCTATCGACCCAATCAAGATGTAGAAATTTTACAAAATCCATTAACATTATCAGGAGAAAATATTTTACCCCAATTTACCTTAAACTTAGAACATATTTGGTAAACTCTCGTTGTTGTGCTTCAGCACAATTCCATAACCCAAATCACAATAATAAGGAATATATTTTACTCAAGATTCCCCTAGAGCAAACTTTTGATAACGTATATTCAGGCTTGCATTAAAATTAACTTTAAAATGGCATTTTCCAGACTTTTATAGCATTCTTATCTCCTCCAGAAACCAAAAATTTGTTATCAGGAGTAAAAGCTATAGACTGTACATAAGAAGAGGGAAAAGAAAGAGTAGCAAGTTCTTGACGATGTTTTAAATCCCAAATCTTCACTGTTCCATCATCAGCACCACTCGCTAGAAATTGAGAATCTGAAGTTATAGCTAAGGATGTAACAGCTTTAGTGTGACCTGTTAGTTGATATCTGAATTCACCTGAATTTAAGCCCCATATTTTAATCGTATTATCATTGCTTCCAGAAATTAATAATTGATTATCTGGACTAATCACAATAGCTCGAATGATGTCTGTATGTCGGTGTTCTTGGTCTAAAGTACGAAATTCTGTCCGCGTTTTATAATCATAACTTCTCAAAACTTTATCATATCCCCCACTGACTAACCATTTTCCATCGGGACTTAATGCAAGAGAATTAATCTTTTTAGTTTGGGTTGTGATTAGCCCAATTTGTTCACCTGTCTTCTCATCCCAAAAGGTGATAGGAGTATTTTCTCCAGCACTAATCAAAATTTCTCCTGTCGAATCATAAACAAGACTGCGAATAATAGCGTTATCATTAGGAAGCTGAAAAGCTTCCCCTTTTCCAAAATTTAAGTCCCAAATTTTTAAGGATTTCGCTCCCCCAATTGCTAATTTGTTTTTATGAGGATTAAATACAAGGGTATATACCTGATTTTGATTATCAAACGACTTTTCTTCTTGGAATTTTTCTTTGTTAAAAGTAGAAATTTTGACTATATTATTGTCACCTCCACTTGCTATCCTATCTCCACTAGGACTAATAGCAATTGTATCAACCAGACCATATCCAAATTTATCTGGATTAGAAATTACACGAAAAATAGCTTGATCTTCTAAGAAATTTTTGATAATTTTTCTTATTGACTTAGCTTGAGATACATAATCTTGATATTTAGATTGTTCTGAGGAATGTTGAATAACTTTTTTATACTCCTGATCAGACCAGTCCAAATTCGAGATTTGATCTTTATTAGATTTTACAGCCAAATCAAAATAAGTATTAGCTAATTCCATTTCAGCTTCTATATACTCCTGATCTTTGTCTAAAACTTTCTTAAAATCTTCTCTAGCTTTCTCAAAATCATTTTTCTTATAAAAACTTTTACCACGTTGATAATAAACTTCTAAAAATTTAGGATTACGCTTAATTTCTTCACTGTAACAATTAATGGCTTGATCCAGTTTTCCTTGATAATAATAAGCTAGTCCTTGATTATAAAAAAGTTCTGGGTATTTAGGATTATTATTTTTCGCTTCATTAAAACTCTTAATGGCTGCTTCATAGTTTCCTAAATTAAGCTCTGCTAGTCCTTGTTTATAATAAGTCTGAGCTAAAGAAGAAGAACTATTTTCTTTTTTATTCCAATAAATCACTTGCTTAAAATCATCAATTGCATCTTCATATTCTCCTAATTCAGCTTTAATTGAACCTCTGATTAGAAAAGCATCTTGAGAAGTAGGGTCTTTCTTGATAGCCATATCTAAATCTTTAATAGCATTTTTAATGGCATTGGGATCATCCAGATTTAGTAAATAAACAACTGCTCGATACAGATAAGATTGATAAACTTGAGGATTCCGCTTTATAGCTTCACTAAAATCTTCATAAGCAGCTTGATAATCTCCTATTTTTATATAAAACCATCCCCTTAATATTATATGATCAACATAAAGTTGGGGATTGTTAACATGATCTTCAAGTTTAGGTTGAGAGCCTGATATTGCCAGATTAAAATCCTTTAAAGCCTCTTTACAATCATCTAAGTTATAATTGGCAAAACCTCTTTGAGCATAAGCTTCCGAAAACTGATCATCAAAACTTAAAGCTTGGGTAAAATATTTAACAGCCTTTTCATATTCTTTTTCTTCTAAGGCTTCTTGGCCTTCTTTATAGAGTTGAAATACTTTAGGGTCTTGGTTAGAGGATTTATTCTCATTATTAACAATCTTTAACAAGTTAATTTCGTGGATATTATTATTAATGGGAATGTTAAAATTGAAAAATCCACCTTGTATCGAAGGGTTCTTAGATCCTGTAACATTTATATTTATATCTCCCAATAAGTTAGGAAAATCTTGATTAGATTTTTTTCCCTGGGAACCTAATTTTTTAAATGTGTTTACATAAAAGACAAAATCATTACCAATAAAAGGACTAATCGATTTTATATCTTCTTGAGATCGAACGTTTTTAAGATTTTCTTTTAAAAGTGATGGGGTTGAGGAGAGATTTAATTCATTCTTGGGGGAGAAACTTTGAGCAAAAGCGACAGAACTGAAATCATATAAACCAATCGCAGAAATTAATAAAGAAATGAATAATAATTTTAAGAATCGATAGGGATTAGTCATAGCAGTAACTGATTTACACTGAAATCCTTTGTGAATTATAGGCGGTTGAGTGTGATCGCTTTTATGGGTTATATAAAACTTAACATACGAAGAGCCTACTTATCAAAGAATGAGTGTCAGTGATCTTTCTCGCTATAGCGATAGATAAGCTCTGTATTGCCTCATAGGAAAATATGCGATCGCCCAACCCGATTTAGAAGTGCCAGATTTAAAAAGTTTAGTTGACTTGATTTTTGAGCGTTATCGTGCTAGGCATTACAGTTAGGACAGTCTAAATCATGAAACTCTTTCCCCTGTTCCCTGTTCCCTAGCCCTATATGGAGGAATTGAGCGGTTTCAGAAAATTTTTTGAAAAAACACTTGCGTAACTCGAAATAAAATGCTTAAATATAAAAATGTGGTTATAAAAAACAAATAAACACATCACCCAATACGGGGGCGTGGCGGAATGGTAGACGCTACGGACTTAAGGTAAATTGAGCCTTGAGGTGAGAAATTCCTCAAGTGTAAGCTCTCAAATTCAGGGAAACCTAAATCTGATACGTCAGACAAGGCAATCCTGAGCCAAGCCAAAGAATTTAGAAATGAGGGAATTTCCCCAATCTAAAATCAAAACTTTGGAAGGTGCAGAGACTCGACGGGAGCTACCCTAACGTTAAGCCGAGGGTAAAGAGAGAGTCCAATTCTCAACGCCAATGGGCAGTAGCGAAAGCTGCGGGAGAATGAAAATCCGTTGACCCTTACCCGGTCGTGTGGGTTCAAGTCCCACCGCCCCCATACCTAAAAATTATCAGTCTATGAGGTGTGTAAAACGCATCTTTCTGAGTAATTAGATCATTTTGAAGATTAGTGATCGGTTATACCCAAGCAATATATTAGAAGTTTACCGATCTCATCTTACAATTGATTTAAGATTCGGAAACATTCTAATTTATATTATTAAAAACTACAGGAAAACACCATGACTCAAACAATTACTCAAGCAGAAGCTATTGTCGAGATGATTAAAACCTTACCGCTTCAACAACAAGAGGAAGTGATTAGTTTTATTGAATTTTTGCATTTTAAAGCCCAAAAACAAGAAATTCAACCTCCAGAAGAAGAACAACAAAAGATTTCAGCCTATGAAGCTGCTCAAGAGTTTGCAGGTTGTTTAGAAGGTGGCCCCTCTGACCTTTCTACCAATAAAAAGTATTTACACGGGAATTGGTAAAAAATGAGAAATAAGATCTTATTGGATACAGGGCCATTAGTATCTTATCTCAAACGCCAAGATCAATATCATAGTTGGGCAGTGAGTGAATGGGGAAAAAGTCAATTTCCATTATTTACTTGTGAAGCGGTTATTTCTGAAGCGTGTTTTTTGCTGCATAGGACTTATGGAGGAGAGAAAGCTGTCATTGCTTTATTGAAATCGGGAGTGATTGAAATTCCCTTTCATTTAACAGAAGAAATTGAAGTCATTGGAAATTTAATGCAGCGTTATCAGAATGTACCGATGTCGTTAGCCGATGCTTGTTTAGTAAGAATGAGTGAATTAATTCCAGGGAGTTTTATATTAACCTTAGATAGTGATTTTAGAATTTATCGCAAAAATCAACATGAAATGATTAATTTGATAATTCCTGATGAAATCTAAATTTAATTATTTTGTTGATTTTTTTTAATACAGCTAACGGTAATCGCATTTTTCCAAACAAGACTATAAATACTTAAATTGATGATTAAGAATTAACTGTTTAATGCCCTCACTATCCAAGGGACGAGAAAAGAAATATCCCTGTCCATAATGACAACCTAATTGTTTTAATTCTAAGATTTGTTCCAAGGTTTCCACCCCTTCAGCAACCACACTCATTTTTAAATTAACTGCTAAATTAATAATTGTTTCTACAATTTCTCGATTTTCCGCTTTACTTCCTAATGGGCTAACAAAAGAGCGATCAATTTTTAAAATATCAATCGGAAATTGTTGTAACCGACTTAAAGAAGAATATCCTGTTCCAAAATCATCAATTGACAATTGAATTCCTAAATCTCGCAGTTGTTGTAATTGGGTGGTAGCAGATTCAAAATGCTCCATAATCACCCCTTCTGTAATTTCTAACCGTAAAAGTTTAGCATCTAAACCTGTTTCTTGCAAAATATCATGAATCATATTAACAAGTTTAAGTTGAGCAAATTGCCGTCCCGCAACATTCACACTCATGGTCACATTCTGATTCACTAATTGTTCAATTTGCCATTGACGCATTTGTTTACAAGCAGTTCTTAACACCCATTCTCCTATAGGAACAATTAACCCGGTTTCTTCAGCTAAAGGAATAAATTGTACAGGGGAAACTAAACCCCGTTTTGGATGATTCCAACGCACTAAAGCTTCAAATCCGGCAATTTCTCCTGTTAACAATGATACAATTAATTGATAATTTAATGACAATTCATCTCGTTCAATTGCCCGTCTTAAATCTGTTTCTAACTGTAACCGACTGCGGAAATTTTTCTGCATTCTTTGATCAAAAAGTTGAGGAGATCCCTGTCCTAAATATTTAGCATGGCGCATGGCTGTATCAGCATCTTGTAATAATTCTTCTGCGGATTCATACAGATGTCCGCTACTTTGAAAATTAAAGGTAATTCCAATACTAGCACTCGTAAATACTTCTTGTTGTTCGAGTTGAAAAGGTTGGGATAAGCTTAGGGAAATGCGTTCTGCAATTTGAGTAGCGTCTTCAATGTCTTGAATATCTTCTACTAAAACAGCAAATTCATCTCCATTTAAACGGGCGACCGTATCTCCTTCTCGAACTGTATTGATCAATCGTTGACTTAAATCGATTAATAGTTGATTTCCTACGGCGTGTCCCAAACTATCATTAATCACTTTAAATCGATCTAAATCGACATATAAAACAGCAAATAAAGTATCACAACGGCGTTGAGCATGGGCTAAAGATTGTTGTAACCGATCAATAAATAAAGCTCGATTAGGTAAGCTCGTAAGTTCATCATAAAAAGCATTATAAAGTAGCTTTTCTTCAGCTAGTTTCCGTTGGGTAATATCTTCTACCGTTCCTTCATAATATAAAATATTGCCTTCATGATCATAAACAGAACGACTATTTTCCGAAATCCAAATCACTTGTCTATCTTGGCGATAAACTTGATATTCAAATCCCGAAATTTGACCCTGTTCTACCATGATTTTGGTAAATTCTTGTCGTTCTTTAGGATTAACATATAATTGCTCTGAGATATTCCTAAGATTCTGGATTAAATCTTCGGGAGAATCGTAACCATAGATGCGAGCTAAGGCAGGATTAGCACTGAGATAATAACCATCAGGTGTAGATTGAAAAATTCCTTCAATGGCATTTTCAAAGATACTTCTATATTTAGCTTCTGCTTTTTGTTGCGCTTCTTCTGCTTGTTTTCGTTCTAATTCCGCCACGATTCGTCCCGCAAAAATATGAATCAAAGATTGTGTTCGATCTTCATTTTTGATCGGTTGATCATGGAGTAAACATAAATAACCAATAATTTGTTCAGAATGACTAATAATCGGAACTCCAATGGAGGAGATAACTTGCAATTCTACTAAGAATGAAAGATGAGGAAAGAGTTGTTGAATCCGGTCAGGAAAATAGGTTAAGGATCGAGTTTTATTAATCTCATTACACAAGGTTTGATCCAGATCAAGTTCTGTATTTTCTAAAAAGTGATCACCTCCCCAAAAAGCCAAGGTTCGCACTCGTCCGGGTATTTCTTGTATAACTTCTGTAACAATCACATAACGAAACCCTAAAGTTAACCCTAAATGTTGGGCTAAGGCGGGAAAAAATTCAACCCCGGTTACGGATGCAGTCTCTAAGATTAAGCTTTGTAAAACTGCATCCATTTGTTGACGTTCTTGATTTTCCCGTTCTAATAAAGCATTGGTTTCTGCTAATTCTAAGACTCGTTTTTTTAGCTCATTTTGAGTTGTTTTTAAAGTTTTAATTAATAAATTCTTTTTGTCGGTTGTTCTTCCCAATAAAATAGCCGTTATCAAAATCAATAAAATCACTAAACTAATCCGAATGGGTTCTGGGGTGAATACACTAGGAACCCATTTTATCCAAGCGATATAAATAATATAAATAGAAATAACGCTGGTGCAGGCTAATCCGGTTTTTAATCCTCCTAAATTCGCACATAATATTACGGTAAAACCCATCGTTAAAAAGGGGATAGGAACCCGGAAACCCATATTTTTGGAAACTTCGATGGCAGTGACAATCAAAATTCCCACCAATCCACCTATCCAAAATGAAGTTTCATATAAAATTTTGTGGATACCAGATCGAATCAATCTCAATTTCACGCTAATCTCCCGGTTTTACTACTGATTTTAAAGATAGAATATCATTGCATAGTGTTTAATAATAGCCTGTTCAACAGTATTCTTAAAGGACAGTAAAAATTGTAATTCAATAGGGTGAATATGGAAACATTTCTACAACGATATCAACAGTTTGGGATTCATTTGGGTTTAGAACGCATTCAACAACTCCTGGAACGCTTAGGAAATCCGCACGTTGATATTCCTATCATCCATATCGCAGGCACAAATGGCAAGGGTTCTGTCTGTTCTTACTTATCTTCTATTTTGACACAGGCTGGTTATCATGTCGGGCGCTACATTTCTCCTCATTTAATAGATTGGACAGAACGCTTATGTATTAATGAACAACCGATTTCAAAACTCGATTTTTTACAAGTTTTACAACAAGTCGAACACGCAATTTCACCCGATGAACCTCCTCCAACTCTGTTTGAAGTTGTGACACTGGCAGCTTGGCTATATTTTGCCCAAAAAAAGGTAGATATTGCTGTCATTGAAGTAGGATTAGGGGGACGTTTAGATGCCACAAATGTTTGTGATCATCCTTTGGTCAGTGTGATTACTTCCATTAGTTTAGATCATCAAGAATATTTGGGTTCAACCCTTGCAGAAATCGCCTTTGAAAAGGCGGGAATTCTTAAACCTGGATGTCCGGTTGTCGTCGGTGTTTTACCACCGGAAGCGGAAAAGGTGATTCAACAGCGTGGGAGTGAATTGAACTGTCCGGTGACTTGGGTTAAACCTGCGGTTTGGGTTGGGGATCAAAATCGTCGTAGAGACGCGCCAAAAGCCTACGGCATAGCTTCGCCCGGGCGCGTCTCTACATTCCCCATTGCCCGTTATCAGGGTTTAGAATACCCTTTACCCCTATTCGGCGAGATACAGTTAATGAATTCTGCGATCGCAATTGCAACAGCGCAAATCCTCGGTCAGCAGGGATGGAATATTTCAGAGGAGGTGATTGCTAAAGGGATAGAAAAGGCTCAATGGCCAGGACGGTTACAATGGATGACCTGGAAAAATCATCGTTTACTGATTGATGGAGCGCATAATCCAGCCGCCGCAGAAGCTTTACGTCAATATGTAGACAATTTACAAGGTTCTTCAGTCACTTGGGTCATGGGAATGTTATCGACTAAAGATCATACTAATATTTTTAAAGCCGTATTAAGACCCGGTGATCGATTATATTTAGTCCCTATTCCCGATCATGCTTATGCAGAGCCAGAACAGTTAGCTACTCTTGCTAAAACCTTATGTCCTGATTTAAACTATTGTCAACTTTATCCAGATTTAATTCCTGCCTTAGAAGCGGCTATCACCGAGGAAAATACCTTACCTGTTCTCTGTGGATCATTGTATTTATTAGGTTATTTTTTTCAACTTCTTGAGAACAAATGAATTTCCGGTGTAGGGGCGAGGTCACCTCGCCCTTACAGATGTCAAAATAACTCCCCCTGCTTCCTATCTTCGACACATAATTAACGTATTAGCCGAGATATATCCCTCCAGAGGTTCACTAATTTCTACCCAATCTCGTTTTTCCCCATTGGTATCAGGAATTAATTTATAATTCTCAACTAATCTTACCCGTGCTCCTGAAGCAACACCCCCAACCCGTTCAGAAAATCGAGAGGGTTTTTCCCGTACAACAACCCCTTTGGGTGCGGCATATAAATCAATTTGACGACAAAGACTCACAGGTGTTGGCTTAGGATTTTCCGCTTGATTTTCACAGTCTAATAAATTACCCGTTGCATCAGGAAAACCATTAGAAATATAACCCTTTACAGGGGCAGTAATTTCAATCCAAGTCCGACCATCAGGGCCACGAGTGCCTGTAGAATTATTGGCTAAGGTAACTTCTGTTTTAAAACCCACTCCACCCACTACGGGGGAATTGGGAGTTGGTCGAGCATGAACCGCTAACCCCTGGGGTTCCCCAATGCGACGGCACAAACTGGAACGACTCTGAGCCATTTGAGTGTCCGAATTCGGACTCTGGGGTTTAGTTTGAATATTAGCTAAGGTGGGTAATTGACTTCCCATTACGGCTAATACAACGAATGCCAAAACTCGAAAAGACTGACTCCTTAATCTAAAATTATTCATGAATTTCACTCCTCATTAAATCCCACACATTTTTTAAATTAGAACTGACGTAAAAAGCGTAAATCGCTGGCATAAACCCGTCGAATATCATCAATTTGATGGAGAACCATCGCAAACCGTTCTACACCAAAACCTGCTGCAAATCCCGTGTATTTTTCAGGGTCATACCCGGCGGCTTTTAAAACATTAGGATCAACCATGCCACATCCTAACACTTCTAGCCATTTTCCTTGCCATTGTAAATCGACTTCGGCTGAAGGTTCGGTAAAGGGGAAATAACTGGCTCGGAAACGTACGGGTAAATCCCCAAACATTTGTCGGAGAAACTCTTTAATCGTTCCTTTTAAATCTGTAAACCGTAAGCCTTCTTCAATGGCTAAAAGTTCAATTTGATGGAACACCGCCGCATGAGTCGCATCAACCGTATCCCGACGATAAACCCGACCGGGTGCGACAATGCGGATGGGAGGTTGATGTTGTTCCATGTAGCGAATTTGCACCGATGAGGTATGGGTTCTTAATAAATTGCCATCGGGTAAATAAAAGGTATCCTGCATATCCCGTGCGGGATGGTCAGGGGGGGTATTTAAAGCTTCAAAATTATAATAGTCCGTTTCCATTTCCGGGCCAGAGGCAACGGTATACCCCAACCCCACAAAAATATCTAAAGCGCGATCAATAATGCCATTGAGGGGATGAATTCGACCTTGGGAATGATACACTCCCGGCATAGTAACATCCAGGGTTTCCGACTGAAGTTGGGCTTCGAGTTGGGCGCGTTGTAAGGCGGTGCGTGTTTCCTCTAAACCCGTTTCTAAGGCTTTTTTAACCTCATTGGCTAAGGCTCCAATGCGAGGGCGTTCACTGGGGTCAAGTTTTCCCATTGCCCCTAAAACTACAGAAACTTTGCCTTTTTTACCTAAATAGTTAATTCGTAACTGTTCTAATTCATCCAAGGTTTGACAAGCTGCGATCGCCGTTATTCCCTCGCCGCGTAAGTCTTCCAGTTGAGTTTCTAATTCACTAAGTTGAGTTGCCATATATTAGGATCAAGAATAGAGCGCTTAAGGGGGGTAGGGGGATTGAATTTGTCCTGCCTTTGCTGAGTTTAACTTAATTTGCTCCCCTTCTGGGATGAGTCTTTAGGCTAAAACAATCAAGATCACAACTAATTCACAGGTGAGACGGATTAAGATTGAAGATTCGGATCATTAGCAAAAAATGGACATATTTTTTGTGCCAAACCCATCTTGAGAACTTGATTCTGACTCAACTATATTAGATTTTTTAAGGTGATGGGCAAACAGGGGTTAGGATGGGTATGCAGATTCGGGATGCAGTAGAGACGGACTTAGTAACAATTGTAGATATTTATAACGCGGCGGTTCCGGGACGGACAGCAACGGCTGATTTAGAACCGATATCGGTAGAAAGCCGAATTTCTTGGTATCACGAACACAAAGCCCAAACTCGTCCGGTGTGGGTTATCGAGTTAGATCACCAAATTGTAGGCTGGTTAAGTTTTCAGGTGTTCTATGGCCGTCCAGCTTATGAAAGTACCGCAGAACTCAGTATTTATATTCATCCTGAGTATCAAGGTCAAGGAATTGGTAAAAGACTATTAACCCAAGCTCTAAATCACAGTCCTAAGTTAGGATTAAAAGCTTTAGTGGCGTTAATTTTTGCTCACAATCAACCGAGTTTAAAATTATTTGAAAGTTTTGAGTTTAAACAATGGGGTTATTTGCCCAAAGTTGCCAATTTAGACGGTATTGAACGAGATTTAGTGATTATGGGACGGCATATCGAGTAAGAAATAGAAGGAACAAAGGTGTGGGGAATTACGAATTACGAATTACGAATTACGAATTACGAATTACGAGATTCAATGTTGATTTAAAATCGTTTTGATGTGATCAACAACGGTATGGGTTTGTTCTAGCATTGCTAAATGTCCACAATTGGGGATTTCAATCACATTGTTATCCCCTTGACGAAATAACCAATGAAAACTGGCTAAATGGCGAACATATTGAGGTTCCATAATTACATCTTGCAGTCCCGCTATAAAATAAACGGGTTGTTGTAGTCGAGACACCACCTGCGGTAAACGATGAACTTCGGCTTCGGTGGTAGAATCTAATAATGCTCCTAATGCCGCTTCAGGATGGGCAATAACAAAATCGATTAACCGTTGTCGTCCCCACCGTTGTTTGAGGGGACAGGCGACTTGAGCACGGGTAAAGATTAAATCCAATAAAGGTAAATAACATAACCATCGGGGGCGAAATTTAACGATTTGTTCGCCAACAGACCGAAATTTCTCAAATTCCTCTTTTAAGTAAATTCCGCCACCCGCATTCACACAGATAACGCCTTTGACTTGTTCTGGAAGTTTATCCGCTCCTAAAAGGGCAATAGTTCCCCCTAGAGAATGACCTACTAACCAAGCATTGTTGAGGTTTAGGGTGTCTAACAAAATGGCTAAATCTTCAGCGTAGGAAATGGGGGTATAAATAGCGAGTCGGGAGGGGTTTCCCGCCAACAGTTGAGAATCTCCAAATCCTCGTAAATCGTAGGATAGACATTGATATTGGGAAGCTAACAGGTCGATGACGGGTTGCCAATAATGACGACTCAATAACCAACCGTGAATAAAAACCAGTACGTCACCCGATGAGGTGGGCGACGTCAATTCGTAAGTGTGTTTAACTCCCTGGATATCGATAGTAGCCATAATCCTATCGTATCCTGAAATGTACTTTTCAGTTATCAGTCATCAGTTATCAGTCATCAGTCATCAGTCATCAGTCATCAGTCAACAGTCATCAGTCAACAGTTATCAGTCAACAGTCATCAGTTATCAGTCATCAGTCATCAGTCATCAGTCATCAGTCAACAGTTAACGGTCAACAGTTAACGGTCAACCATCAACTGTATAGTTCTGTGATAATATGTAAAGAAAAAATTAACCTTGGGCGTATTTTTATTAATCGTCCAACCCATGCAAGCTTATTTAACAACTGAACCATGAGTAGCTCTCTTGCTAAAGCTGTCTTATTTGTAGACGGCTATAACATTATTGGAATATGGCCGCTATTGCGACAGAAACGGGATGGTGACGGGATGGAAGAGGCCCGTAGACACTTGATTGAGACGTTAGTGGACTATAGCGCCTTTGAAGGGTTGGATGCTCGCATTGTGTTTGATGCTCATTATCAAAATACCCCCGGCTTTAGTGAAACCATTACTCGCAATGTGTCGATTCATTATACCGGTTTTGGGCAAACCGCAGATACTTATATTGAAAAACTCTGTGCTTCTTTGGGACGTCAATTGCGGTTGTCCCGACGTCGATTAATTGTAGCAACTTCAGACCGCGCTCAACAGTTGACGGTCACGGGGTATGGGGCTGAATGGCTATCCGCCGAACAATTAGCTGAAGCGGTGGAAGCTACAACCCGCCGTCGCCAGCGTCGTCATCACCCCCGGAAGCAATCTTCTAGTCGTTTCTTGGCCAGTTCCTTGGACGCAGAGGCTCAAACCCGCCTTGCTCAATTGAGAATGGGCTTAAAATAGCTTTAATCAAGGCTTTTCAGCGTTTAAAATCAAACTTCAAAAAAAATTTTTTCAAAAAGGCTTGCAAAATTTTAGGGTTTGGCGCTACTATAATTAACTGTGGCTAAAAGAGAGACACAACGTTCCTCGGTAGCTCAGTGGTAGAGCGGTCGGCTGTTAACCGATTGGTCGTAGGTTCGAATCCCACCCGAGGAGTTTAACAAAATAATCTTTGAATATCACATCAGACTATAACCTGATCTGGTATTTTAATCAGTATCCTGCATTTCTTCCGAGAAAGGTAGGATATTGTTTTGTCTATTTTAATCACAAGGATGATTTTACCTTTATTTCTCAGTTTAACTTTATTAGCCCAAGCCGCCCCTCCTGCGAGGGAAATTGTACAACCTCAAGAGGTGCGACCGTTACCCGGACAATTAGATCAAATTCCCGTTTTTAATAGTAATAGTCCTGAACTGATTTTAAACGAAGGAATTTTACTTTCAACCTTTCCCAAAACCGATAAAAAACAACCAGAAGCCCACTTAAATTTTCCCTTTAACGGCAAATTTGATATTTTTGCCCACCACGTCGCTAAACCTCCCCAAGAAAACGATTTAAGAACCCTTTATTTAGGAATATTAGCTTATAATCCTGGGAATAAAACCGTTACTATTTCTATTTTACAAGCTGCCAGTTATTTAAGTCAACCCGATGCTCCATTTATTGCCCTAGATTCTGTTTTAGATAATATTAATGGTAATATTTATGCGGGGCCAGGAAGTCGAGTGATGAATGATATTTTAAGGGGAAAACGACAACGTGAATTTGTTGAAAAAATTATGATTCCACCTCAAAGCAGTCGTCTATTATTAAATGCGCCTATTCCGGTTAAAAATTTAGAACCGCCTTTAAATGGTCGGTCTACCTTAATGCGTTTAGAAAGTAATGGAGAAGTTTATATTGCCAGTTTAGCGAAATATGCAACGGTGCAAGACAATAGAACCGAAATTCCACCCACATTAACAGAATGGGAACAATTATTAAAGTTAGGAACATTAGTCACACCACGCGATCGCACTCCCACCCCTCCAAATACAAATCCTCAACAAATCATTTATGGAAGAGTCGCCGGAGTTGCATTAGGTTCCCGTTGGAATGGGAATATTGTTGATGCAAATCGTTCGATTTTAACCATTCCTAAACCTGGAGAAGCCTTTTCTTATCCCATAGCAACATTACCCAGAGGACAGTTAGGAACTCATCAAATTCAAAGTGCTCCTTTAGTCGTTCGATATCCTGATACGGCTTATCAAGCTCATGGCAATTATGGAATAGAATATAACTTAAATTTACCGTTACATAATTCTACCAATCAAGCCCAAGCCGTTATTTTAACGTTACAAACTCCCATCAAAGAAGAAAAATTATCCCAACCCGGCTTAAGGTTTTTTGACCCCCCCGCACCTCAAGTGTTTTTCCGAGGAACAGTTAGATTTAGTTATAAAGATGATCAAGGAAAATCCCAAACTCGCTATGTTCATTTAGTCCAAAAACGAGGTCAACCCGGAGAACCGTTAGTGAAATTAACCTTAAAACCCAAAGAAACCAGACCTGTTAAAGTTGATTTTTTGTATCCTCCAGATGCGTCTGCGCCTCAAGTTTTGACGGTGCAAACATTACCGTTAAAATAAAATAGTCCAGTTTTGGGCTGTTTTATTGATTTTCAAAAAATCTTTCCAGTTGGGCTAGGAACAACACAGGTACGGCGTTTAGAGTTACAATTTCAAGCATTCTCGTCAGATTAATCGGGGAAATTAAGATGAAAATGGATTGGAACTCGAAGTTAGGGAACCGTGCGATCGCAGGTTTAACGGGATTAGCAACCGTGGGTTTAGTCTTCGTACAGACCCTATTCTCCCCCCTGAGCGCGGCTCAAAGCTTCTCTTGTACTGGACGAATGAATAATGGGTGGACTTACTCAGCCCAGTTTCTCGACGGACGTTTTACCCAAATTCGTTGGGAACGCTCTGGACAACCGCCCCAAGTCTCAACTCTCGAATTCATCTCTAGCAATGACAAAGGCCAACCCATCTACAAAGGTTCCTTAATGGCAGCCGTAACAGTGACTTTAGTGGATCTCTCTGGTGGCAATGTTCAACCCGGTTCGCAAATTTCTGTTGGTGTGGAAGAATGGGGCTGGAGTCGAGGAAACTGTAGTCTCTGATCAAAAAAAATAAGCGGGATGGGGGAAACGAGCGCGTCTTTAGACCTGAGAGGTAAGTGACATTGCGGTTAAACCCCCGTGTCTTTTCTGATTCTTAGAATCCAGATTTTACGATCAGGAATTTTCTGGTTATCTCCTGTAGAGAGGGATAACAAACATTAGACACCTGATCACAGGTTAATAGAGAGTTATATGGATAAGTCTTTGAGAAATTGGGTTTCGGGAGTTCTCCTCGTTGCTCCTGTTTTCTTAACGAGTTGCTCTCTGAATTTATCCTTACCCCAACTTAATGAAAGCGATAAGGCAGAATTTGTGATGCAAGCTATGACCACCGGACAACAAGCTTATTATGAAGCCAATGGTCAGTTTGCCAATTCCATTCAAGGGTTATCTTTAAATGCCAATTTAGACACCGGAGAATATCGCTACAGCATTAACACAGAAGGTCAATATGCTCAAACTGTGGTGATGACGGCGGCGGCGAAACAAGAGGGACTACCGAGTTATGCTGGAGTCGTGACCGTTAGCCACACAGAAGGCGGTGTGATGGCTCTGGCCAATATTTGTAAAACCGATCAACCCTCCACCGAACCCCCGGCTTTGTCCTCAACTCCTGTACCCGGAGAAGGGTTAAAATGTCCTGCGGGTTCGAGTCCGGTCAAGTAGGATTTATCAGATTTAATGGCGGGTTTTTGTGAGGTAGTTTTTAGCGATCGCTTTCTCCGACTCTCAATTCGCCTTTTCATTAATTTCCATGCACCCCAAGAACAGAATGTACTCAAAAGCAGGGCGATAATATATAGAAATCCCGTTTTTTCTAACCCCACCCAACTCTCGCTTTCATACTGCTAAACTGAAGGACTGATGAGGATAAGTTCAGGAAAATAGGTTTGGTAACGGGTGGCATCACGAGTTAGCAGGGTGTACCCGCACACCTTGGCATGAGCACCAATATAGAAATCTGGTAAAGGCGATCGCCTCACACCACCCCGGCGACGATATTGTAAAAAGGCTTGACCCGCTAAAAATGCCGCCTCATAAGGTAATGCGTCTCTCTGAAAAAAGCTAGAAGATAATACCGATTCGACTTCCGTTACATCTTTAAACCCAATGGATACTTCTGCATAAATAATAGGGTTGATATGCAGTGTTCCGGTTTGGGCATAATCAGCCAGTTGCGCTGATGACCAATCAAACCAATGGGGATCTTCCGTTAACACATCCAGAATCACATTGCTATCCACGAGGAAATCCGTCATTCTTCACCCCGTGTTAAGTTGAGAATCTCATCAGTGGTCATCTCTCCGGTGGCTTTTCCCCGCAAACTGGCGATTAAATTTGCTCCTTGAGGCGAGTGGTTTTGATACCGCCAAGCTAGAAAGTCTAAGAATATTTTGGCTTCTTCCAGGGCGGGTTGGGGTAGGTTGCGAAGGATAGCTAGTATTTCGGTTTCGGTGGTTAGCATGACACCACATTTTGAGGATAGCCCCTCTATTTTACCCCATTCCCAGAAATCTTTAAATCACACCTAAACCCGTATATTTTCGTAACTCAGGGGGCTGAAGTCCTAAGACAATATCCTCTTTTAACACATCCCTAGCCAACAATTCATCCGTTAAAGAACAGTCAGTTTGATTGCGCTGAATCCAAATTTTTTCCCCTCGAATTTCTAAATGAATCAAACAAGTATAAATTCTCCGTTGCCCATTCCAACCCAGATCAACTAATAAATATCGGTCTGTTTGCTGATCAAAAACAGTCTGGGATTCAATTTCACCACCCAAGGGATTCCCGGTTGAATATTCTGATAATAATTCTTGAATAATTTGGCGGTATTTGGCTAATTTATCCATTCTAAAATAACCTCCGCTTGGGGTTCATAAACAATTAGTTTTACTTGATATTTTTGAATTGCTAACCTTGGCAAATCTCGATAGAAAAAGGATTCATAAGCTGTTAAAGGAATCGCTAAATAAAGAACTCGATATTATAGAAAGAGAGTAGAGAGACGCGCCGTGGCACGTCTCTACGGGGGTTAGGCTAGAACAAAATCGACATCGTTACTGCCACCTGTTTCTCCTTGACCAGAGGTTAATTTTTGACCATTAACTTCTACTGCAAAGGGGGTACTACTTAAAGTTGAAAGATTATAATCGGTTTTTGCAGCCGTATATCCAACACTAGCAATCATTTTCCGGCCAGCGTCAGTGTATTGGAAAGCCATCATTTGACTTTTGTTGTTTTTATTATCTTTAGCCCAAATCACCATGTATTGTTGGCCTTGATAATCAAAAACTTTAGGTTCTCGAATGGGCACATAACGACCGGGTTCCCCAAAACTTTTATCTAAAAAGGTCTGTACAGAACTCGGTTGAACTACAGCATAACTCACCTGTTCTGGAGAGGCTGCGATCGCGTCCCCTTGACTTTCATCTACAACCTCTTCTTTGCCTCGATTTTTGAAATAATCAACGGCTACTTTAGTCCCAATAGCACCCGCAGTGGCAATTCCGGCGCCAATTAAAAAGTTACGAAGTCTGTTATCAGCCATGTTTGCTCCCGGTTGGAATTCAATAATTTTTTATTTTTGGAAATTTGTCCAAATAATGAGCAAATTTTAGCAAATTTTGGCAAAGGGCGGCGTTAAACTTTAAGGGGAGAGTTTGCCTTAAACCCATTTAATCGCCGTACCACTCGCGGCCACCATTAACATTCCATCACTCACGGTTTCATAATCAAGATCAATCCCGATAATCGCATTTGCTCCTAGTGCTTTAGCTTCTTCGATCATTTCTAGCATTGCCAGATCTTTGGCTTCTCGTAAGGATTGTTCATAAGCGGCGGCACGTCCCCCTACAATATCTCGAATTCCCCCAAAAAAGTCGCGGATAATATTAGCGCCTAAAATGGCTTCTCCACTGACGACACCATAATATTCAATAATTTCTTTACCCTGTAATGTGCTAGTGGTGGTTAGAATCATTTCTGCATCCTGTGATTAACGATAATAAGTTGATTCTACCATTGCGGATTAGAACGTAACAAAGCTTCGGTGGCTTCTGAACTGAGGGGTTTAGAGAATAAATAACCCTGGCCATATTCACAATTAAATAGTCGCAGTTGATTCAATTGTTCCTCGGTTTCAACACCTTCAGCGACAACATCCATCCCTAAATTATGGGCCAAACTAATAATTGCTAAAACAATCTCTGTTTCCCGACCCCGCTCCCCAATATTTTGAATAAAGGAACGATCAATTTTTAAGGTATCTAAGGGAAAACGATGCAAATAGCTGAGGGAAGAATAACCCGTCCCAAAATCATCAATACTCAAGCCAATGTGATAGGATTTAAGTTGAGCAATTCCTTCAAGAGTGGTCTGATTATCCATCAAAACACTTTCGGTTAATTCTATTTTGAGATCCCATAGGCAAATATTACTTTGATTCATAATAGTTTCGACAATCTCGATGACATTGGATAAATGAAATTGCTGGGCTGAGAAATTAACATTTAAAGTTAGAGGATAGATAGAATTTTCCCCGTCTCTTAAAATTTGCCATTTTTGCAATTGTTCGCAAGCTTGTTGTAAGACCCAATTTCCAATCGGAACAATTAATCCGGTTTCTTCTGCTAAGGGAATAAATTCAGCCGGAGAAATCATCCCACGCTGGGGATGTTGCCAACGAACTAAGGCTTCAAATCCAGTAATTTTTCCGGTTTTTAAATTAATAATAGGTTGGTAGTAAACCACAAATTCTTGTTTTATTAAAGCTTGACGCAGTTCGATTTCTAGCTGCATCTTGAGCATGGCTTTATCATGAATTTCTTTGTCAAATATTTCTAAACATCCCTTGCCTTTTTCTTTAGCTTGGTGCATGGCAATATCGGCATCTCTGAGAACATTTTCCGCTTGATAATAATGGTTTGTTCCTAAAACAATCCCAATACTTGTGGTTTTAAAAACTTGAGATCCCCCAATTTCAAAGGGGTTCGTTAAGATTTGATTAATATGTTTAGCCAGATCAATAGCTTCTAGGGGAGATTGAATCGATTTGAGTAAAATTGCAAATTCATCTCCTCCTAAACGAGCCACAATATTCGGATAACAGACTAAAGATTGCAATAAATGAGAAAATGCCATGAGTAATTGATCGCCTACAATTCGTCCTAAACTATCATTAACAACTTTAAAGCGATCTAAGTCTAAAAAAAGTACCGCAAATAACTCTTCTGGATATTTTTGAACTTGCTCAATAGATTTCTCAATTTCATTAATCAATAAGCTGCGATTGCCTAATCCGGTTAATCGATCATGAAAAACATCATATAACAGTTGATATTCTGCCTTCTTGCGCTCGGTAATGTCATTCCGAATGGCAATATATTGATAGGGTTTTCCGTTATCGTCTAAAAACGGAATAATGGTCGTATCTACCCAATAATAAGTTCCATCTTTTGCTTGATTGCGAATCTCACCTCGCCAAATTTTGCCAGATTGAATCGTTGACCACAGGGTTTTAAAGAACTGTTTAGAATGATAACCGGAATTAACGAATCTGTGATTTTTTCCGATTAACTCTTCTCGAGAATATTTAGAAATTTCACAAAATTTATCATTAGCATAAGTAATACAGCCACGAGCATCTGTAATGGCAACAATTGAAGATTGATCTAAGGCAAATTTAAAATCAGATAATTCTTTATAAGATCGTTTTAAGGCTTGTTTTAGATGATGACTTCCCAAAAAGGTAGAAAAGTTCTTGGCTCTTAAATGATCAGCGACAAATAACTCGATTTTGGCTTTCGCTGTAGTCTGAACTAAACCGAGCAGAATCATAAAGGACTGAAAAAATTTTGTCCCTAATACCCAGAGTGAGTTTAAGTCTGACTCATTCAATTTTAGCCGTTGATCAATTAGTTTCATGAGGTTTATTGGGTAAATAACAATAGAATCAGGCAGAATTCGCAACCCTGAGCCAAGCCTTTTGATTGATTAAGTCAATGTAATCGGGTAAAAAATTTGAGGGTTTTTCGACTAAAGAGAGTGAGCTTTTTGCTTTAGCTTTAACTCGAAAGTTTTGAGATAAATTCGGCATCTCTTGATGACAATGACTACAGTACCAATAAATTCCTGCGGGGCGAATATGGCGCAGGAGCGTGGAGGAACAACAGGGACAAATCGCATTTGACATAAAATAGACATCCTCAATATCTAATATGAAATCTTGAAATTGATCTTAGGGAATTACGAATTACGAATTACGAATTACGAATTGCGAATTGCGAATTACGAATTACGAATTACCAATGGGGAACAGGGGATGAAGGATGGAATATTAAAACAATTCCTATAAAAAAATCAGAAGTTAAACAGATGTTAAGACAGGAAGAAACCGTTAGAAACATTGTTAGCCATGCTGAAAATTGAAAATTTCTGTGAGAATTAAGGAATCACCCCTAGAGAGATTTTGACATAAAGTTAATTGAGCATATTCGGTGAGTTGAAGATGTTGAGGGGCTGTAAACTGGAAATCTTGATTGAGTACAAAACCCTGGGCTTGGAGCCTGAAACAAACCCATTGCAGGGCGTAATTTTTCACATCTAACTCCGGCATTAAATAGTTAGAGTGACGCAAAATCCAACGGCAAGCTTGATCATCAATTTCTGCCAGTTGATAAATGGCCCGGATTAAAACATCTTCAATAGAACGAGGATTGGGTAAAACCGTTAAAAAATCCTTCAAAGATTGAATCGATTCAGGGCGTTGAACTCGTAAAATATCAACCGCTAATTCCACATAAGATTGCTCGACCTCACCTGGATTTTCTGGGTCTTGAGAGGATGGGTTGATCACGGTCTTCCGTTCTAAAACACTAACCTGCCGAGAAGATTCATGTACCGAGCGAGAAGCCGAAAACGAGATCAGGAAATACTCTTTCTGGGAAGATTGAGGATAGGGATCAATTGAAGAAAGAGTATGATCAACCCCAGTTGGATTCAGAGATGTCAAATACATCGATTATCGTTCAACCTAAAAAGGGCTTTTGCTTATGATTGAACTTTAAACAATAAATGTGAGGATTTTGTGAGTATTGAATTCCCCACTTGAGGTTGTAATGATTTGTTACGATTTAGTTTGTCCATCCTAAAAGGGTGCGAATTTGATCCACTAAATCCATAGCTTCAAACGGTTTAGTAATTACCCCCGTTACCCCTAGCTCAATAAATTGTTGTTTTTCACTCATTTTAGCTTTAGCCGTCAACAAAATCGTGGGAATTTGCTGAGTTGCTGGGTTAGCTTGTAAACGTTTAAACGTCGTTGCCCCATCCATATCAGGCATCATCACATCCAACAAAATCGCATCGGGTTGTTGGCTTTGGGCTAACTGTAATCCTTCAGTGCCACAACAAGCCGTAATCACTTCCCAACCCGCCGCAACTTCCAGAGAAATTTGAATGATATCCCGCACACCATCATCATCATCAATAATTAAAATTCGTTTTGTGGTCATGGTTTACCTCTTTTTGTCTCTCAATTGGAAGGGTGAAGTAAAAACAACTACCTTCATCTAATTGACTATTCACCCAAATCCGCCCCCCGTGTTGTTCCACAATGGAGCGACAGATTGCTAATCCTAACCCAGTTCCACCTTTTTTTCGAGAGTCGGAGGCATCCACTTGATGAAATCGCTCGAAAATCCGTTCAATTTTATCCGGGGGAATTCCTCGACCTTGATCTTGAATTTTAAACAAAATGGCTCGATTATCTGCACTATTTTCTCTGAGTTCCTCCTGAACACTCAACCAAACCGTATCGCCGGATTCGGAAAACTTAATAGCATTACTTAATAAATTCGTAAGAACTTGTAATATCCGATCAGGATCTGCATAAAATTCTAGGTTTTGACTACAAGCTTGTAAATTAATCCCGGCTCGATTAGCCATCACCTGCATTTGTTCCGTTGCCCGCAAGAGTAAATCCGTCGCATTGACTCCTTGTTTAGATAGACAGATTTTACCCGATTCTAACCGTTCTAATTCTAAAATATCGTTAACCAATCTCACTAACCGTTCCGCACTTTCTGCGGCAATTTTCATCACGTGTTGACCCCTTTCGGTGTTCGGTTCCACTAACCCAGTGGATAATAAATTTAATCCCCCATGAATTGAGGTTAATGGCGTTCGTAATTCATGACTGACAACGGAAATAAATTCATCTTTCATCCGTTCGATGGCATAGCGTTCGGTAATATCTTCCCCAATACTCATCATCCCAATGGCATCTCCTTGTAAATTTTTCAACACGGTATTATTCCAAGCAATAATTTTTTCTTCTCCTGACTTTGTTAAAATTAACTGTTGATCATAGGGTTTAAAATAATAATCTAATAAGTCAGAAAATTGAGGGGAGCTTGGTCGTTGAGTCGGATGGGATTTAAAATTATCCAGCCAATTTTTACCTAAAACTTCCGTTTGGGTATACCCCGTAATTTCCAGGAAAAAAGGATTAACATATTCAACTTTCCCCTGGCGATCTAATCCCACGACTAATAGCCGAACATTTTCTAATAAACTCCGCCACCGTCGTTCGGCTTCGCGTAAATTCGCTTGACTTTGTTTCTGTTCTGTAATATCGCGGGCAATGGTAGATAAAAGGTGCACCTGTCCTTCATTATTTTTATGGGCAATAATCAGTTGAGAAAGGGGAATTTCTCGGCCATCATGACTCATTAATGAAGTTTCACCAATCCAAGATCCGTCTCGAATTGCTGTAGAAATTCCTTCATTGTCAATGATATTATTTGCCCATTGGGGATGATTTTTAGGAATACTTTGATCAGTGATTTTTCCCTCTATATCTAATCCTAACATCCGTCGAGCCGATTGGTTATAATAAACTACTTCTCCTTCAGGTTTTGCTGAGGAAATAAAGTCAGGAGTCGCTTCAATAATAGCAATCAGTTTATCTCGTTCTGCCTCCGCTTGTTTGCGCTCTGTAATATCCTGCATCACGACCATTCCGGCTAAAATTTCTCCCTGTTCATTGCGAACGGGTAAGGCTTGATGATAATAAATTCGCCCATCATATTCCACTTCTGAAATCGTGACTTCTCCGGCTAATGCAGACCGATATAACGGTTCAACGGTCGTTAATAAAGAGGAGGGTAACGCTTGCCAAATCGTTTTTCCTTCTAACAGATATCGAGATAATCCCTTAGCGACTAATCCCATGCCATCGGCAATGGTATACCGAAAATCGGGATCAACTAAAAATACAGCCCCATTGGGGAAATTTTTAACTAAGGTTCGATATTGTTCTTCACTTTTTCGCAGTTTAAATTCCGTGCGATGTCGCTGCATTAATTCAAATTGTAATCGTTCATTGGCTGTTTCTAATTCTGCTGTTCTTTGCACCACCCGTAGTTCTAATTCTTCATTATTTTGTCGCAATAATTGTTCGGTTTGTTTGCGATGGGTGATATCTTTCGCAATTCCGGCCCGACGTTCTAATTGTCCGGTTTCATTGAGAATGGGAAATCCTCGATCCCAAATCCAACGGTAAGATCTATCGGGGCGAAGGATGCGATATTCTATATCAAATCCTACCCCATCAGGACTTTGTAGAGCTTGTAAAACACGCTGTTGATCTTCTGGGTCAATGGTATTAATAAAAGTTTGGAAATTTTCATAAAGTTCAGTAGAATTTCGCTCCCAAATTTGTTGATAGGCGGGACTGACATAAATAAATTGATTACCTTGAGCATTTGTAATCCAAAAAACATCATGAATATTCTCTGCTAATTGCCGGAA
This sequence comes from Planktothrix mougeotii LEGE 06226, assembly GCF_015207485.1. Classification (NCBI taxonomy): domain Bacteria; kingdom Bacillati; phylum Cyanobacteriota; class Cyanophyceae; order Oscillatoriales; family Microcoleaceae; genus Planktothrix; species Planktothrix mougeotii. Next base: position 27,106 of record NZ_JADEWU010000027.1, on the reverse strand, counting down.
TTTTTTCTCGGTTTCTGCATGGGACGCTCGAATTCTTAATGCTACAATTCCATAGACAATATCATCCACTAATTCTTTGAGTAATTTCACTTCAGCTTGATTAAAAGCATTGGCTTGAGTTGAATATAAGTTGAGAACAGCAAAGGGAATTGGAGTAAAAGATTCAGCAACAACCGTTGTAAATTCTTTGTCTAAATGTTGTTCTTGCTGGTCTGGGGTCATGATTAAAGGTAGGGCGATGGAGGAGGCATAACCCCGTTGTTGTGCCTGTTTTTTCCAAGGTGCATCCTGGGAATTGATCAAAATATTTTGAAAAACACAGGTTTTCCCGGTTCTGACGGCTGTTCCCGATGGCCCTTGATCTGATTTATTATTATTCCAAGTAATCGTTAAATTGTCTAAATAGCCCGATTCAAATCCGGCTCTAGCAACCGGAATAATCCGTTTTTCTGCGGTCAGTTGTGGATAACCCACCCAAGCAAAATGATAGCCACCGACATCGACTAAAATCTGACAAACAGCATTTAATAATTCCGTTTCTGTCGTGGCTCTGACTAAGGCTTGATTACAGTCGCTAATGGTTCTTAAAGCTCGGTTAACCCGGTGTAATTCTTCTTCTGCCCGTTTGCGATCTGTAATATCTGTATAATGTTCAATTCGACCTCCAGCATAAAGTCCGCTTTGAATGGGTTGGCTAATATGTTCTAACCAGCGTTCCTCGCGGGTTTCCGTCGGCAGAATATGGCATTCAAAATGTTCAATATATTGATTATTATTATAGGTTGCTAGAACCCGTTGAGCAAAACTTTCAGGATCTTCAAAGAGAGATTTAATGTGTTCTTGAATTAAGTTTCGTTTATCTTGACCAATAATCGTTTCTCGTTGAACTCCAAAGTAATTTTCTAAAGCTTGATTAATCCAAACAATATGAAAGTTAGCATCTAAAATGAAAATTCCGACAGCCGATTTATCTAAAACATCATTGGTCATAGAACTATAGCGAGCTTCACTTTCTTTTAACGCTATTTCTGCCTGTTTACGCTCCGTAATATCTTCAGAAATACAAATTAAGTATTCCGGGTGATTCTGCTCATCATAAAGGGGAATTTTTAGGGTATGTAAGAGTCGTTTCCCTAAACTTTGACTCTCGATTTCTTCTTCGAGAATATCTTCGGGAAATCCTTGGGCAAAAGCGGCTCGATCTTTTTGTTCAAAAAATTGAGCTTGTTCCGGGGGAAAATCTTGATTAACAGAGCGTCCAACGGAATATTCCGCACTTAAACCAAACAGGCTTTCACTGGTTTTATTCCAAAGTTTAATCACCCCAAATTCTTCGGGTTTTCCACTTTTCACAAAGACAGCAACGGGTAAATGATCAATAATCGTTTTTAAGAAATTTCGGGTTTGTTTAATTTCTTGTTCGACTCGTTTGCGATCGCTAATATCCGTATAAGATCCCACCATTCGGATCACATTTCCAGCTTCATCCCAAAGTGCTTGGCCCCGGTCTAAAATCCATTTATAACTGCCATCTTTGCATTGCACTCGATGTTCGGTAATATAAAAGGGTGTTTTTTGATCTAAATGGTCTCGAATTGCCTTCATCACCCCCGGTAAATCATCAGGATGAACTCGTTTTTTCCATTGAGTTAAATGTTCACAGGTTTCTTGTTCCTCATACCCTAACATTTCTTTCCAGCGAGGAGAGAAAAAAACTTCATGGGTTTGAACATTCCAATCCCAAATTCCATCGTTATTTCCTCTTAAGGCCAGTTGCCATCGTTCTTCACTTTTTCGCAACGCTTCTTCGGTTTGTTTGCGTTCTTGAATATCTTCTAAAGCTAAGACAATATAGTTGTTTCCTTGCCATAATCCCTTCAGGGGGGAAACAAAAATTTGTACCCAATTTAATTCCCCATTGGCGCGAATATACTGTTTTTCTAAGGAAATTTTTTTGAGAAAACCGTCTTCTTGAAAACAGTTTAACTCATCAATTTCTTCTAAATCTTGGGAATCGATCAAATTGTGAACCGTTTGACCAATTAATTCTTGTTCAGAATATCCTGTAATATCACAATAACGTTGATTCACACGGAGTATTTTTCCCGTCGGATCAACCAGGGCAAATCCGACAGCAGCTTGTTCAAAAATAGTACGAAATCGTTCTTCACTTTGAATTAAAGCTTGGTCAGCTTGTTTGCGATCGCTCACATTTTGAGCTAAAGATAATAGGGATACTAAACACCCATCTTCATCTCGAACAACGGAATTATACCACTCACAATCAATCACTCTCCCGTCTTGAGTTCGATTTTGAGTTTCCAAAATTTGATGAGTTTGGGTACCATCAATTAAGGGAATTAGTTGTTGTGTTACTTCTAACTCATCCGTGGCAAAAACCCCCTGAAATTTTGACCATTGTTGACCTAACATTTCACTAGCTGTCCAGCCAAAAATTCTCTCAGCTTGAGATGACCAGCGTTTAATTCTCAGTTGTTGATCCCACTCAATAACGGCTAAGGGAGAATTATCAAAATGGCAAGACAAATACTGATGAGTTTGATTTAATTCTGCTATTAATTCTGCTTGTCTTAAGGCAATTCCAACTTGGGCTGCAAGTTGTTTTAAAAAGTTAATTTCTAAAGTTGCCCATGGTCGAGTTTCTACACATTGATGGATGATCAGAAATCCCCATAATTTTGAGGAATTGTAGACATCTTCTGGATGATTTTGTTGTTTTTTTAGAGTTATCTCACTCTCTTCTTCTCCCAACAAAATCGGGATAATTAAACTGGCTTTCACTTGAAAATATTGCATTAACTGTAAATAGCCAGCTTCTAAATCACTTTGCTCAATGTCGGCAAAACTAATGACTTGATCACTGAGAGCAGAATCGGGAGCGTGCAGGTTCAAATCCAAAGCATAAATTCTTTGACCTAATAGAGATGACCATTGAGGTAAAACAGCTTCTTGAACAACGGTTCCTCCCTGAGATGAATTTAATTTTAACATGATCACTCGATCAACCTTTAAAACCTTTTGCACCTCATCAACCGTTGTTTTTAAAATTAAATTAATTTGTAAAGATTGACGTATTTTTAAGGTGATTTCTGTTAATAATTTTAAAAATTTATTTTGTTGCTTGAGTTCAGCTAAGGCAGTTTTTTGCTGGGTAATATCTCGTGTTGTTGCTAATATGGTTTTAATTTCTCCCTGGTATTGAACTTCAGGAACCATTAAGGTTTGAAATGACCGATATCCTTCATAAGTTTCTAAGTCAAATTCAAATTGTTGGGGCTGACCTGTATCTAAAATCAGTTGAGCGTGCCAATCCCACTGCTTACAAATTGACAGAGGAAGACCTAATTCTTGATTTGTTTTTCCCAGCAAATTTTTTTGAGTAATTCCTAACAGGAAAGCAACTCTACGATTAGCATACAGATAGCGAAATTTGTGATCGAGGCGGACAATACAATCTCCTGCATTATCCATTAAAGTTTCTAATTCAGTTTTACGAGTATGCAGGTGGTTTTCAATCCGTTGTCGTTCTTCAATTTGCTTTCTTAAACATTGATGGGTTGTTTGTAAGGCGGGAATTGGGGTTTTGCTATCCGCTTGTTCCGATGGATTTTGCAGAACAATTTCTCCCTCTGGACAGTCACTAATATCCTTAATCCCAACCATCACAACCGTTGTTGATAAGGGATAAATTTCTGTTAAGATTCTATAATTTTTCGGGTCATGATGGCATTCATAGATGATTTTACAGGCTCTTTGCTCGGTTAAAACCGCTTGCAGGATTGAGATTGATTCAGGAGACTGATTTTGGTTTTGTAGCTGTTCCCAAATCAACTCAATTCGGTTAGATTGAAAGGTTAAATCAGCCAGGGCTTGAGTGGGTAAAACCTGAATTTCTTGATGTTCACTATCCACAATCAGGATCAAATCGTGAATGACTCCCAAGAGTTGATTGATTTGCCACCGCTCATCCCAAGTTGAGGCATAAATAACTTGATAGTTGGGTTCAGGAAAGGAAGAAACAACTTCTGAGATAGCCATAGGATAAAAATTAAATTAATCTTAAGTTCTACAAGGGGATTTTTATTGATTTATGGTAAAATTTTACTCTGGAATTCATTGTATCTGATTTAATGATCATCCCTCATTCCATTTTAAACGGATTCGGGTTAAGGTAAGTACCGAGATAACATTGAGCAACAATTTTACGCCTGAGTTGACTCCGTTCTAGGCGATTAAAGACGCGGGCAATGAGTTCAGGCTCAACAATGGGTTTTTGAATATAATCATCCGCCCCTGCCATAAACACTTGCTGCACAATTTCTGAATCCCTTTCAGAGGAAAGCATGAGCACAGGTAAGTCATTCCATTTAGGATCATTACGAACAACTTGACACAGTTCTACTCCACTTACACCGGGTAAATGAAGCCCTAAAATCAGTAAGTCGGGGTTAGATTGTTCTAGGGTACTCCAAAATTGCTGAGGATCATCGAGTAAAATCAATTGTAATCCCCAAGGTTCTAATATAGTCCGCAACCAATCTAAGATTTCTAAATTATCATCAACAATTAATAATTTACCCACATTAGATTGAGATTTTTGCAAAACTTTACTCACGGTTTCTATGACTTCAGCCGGAGAAATAGGTTTTTGTAAAAATCCTCGTCCTCCTAAACGGGCAACTTTCACACGGTCGGCAAAACTTTCTTGAGCCGTAAACACAATGACTGGAATTGGAGGGTTTTGGATGGCAAGTTCTGCTAATAGTTCAAACCCCGATTCTGTAGACTCAGGAAAGCTTAAATCTAAAAGGACAACATCGGAGGAATTATGTTGCAATTTCTGGCGGGCTTGTTCTAAGCTATAGGTGGCAGTAGCTATCATTCCTCTCGCAAGTGCTTCGGCGACTAATGCTTCTGCTAAACTTTGATCATCATCTACAATTAACAGGTTAGCGGCTTTTAAATGGGGAACAGGTAAAGGTGGGGGTGAAACCACAGGTGAAGGATCTGATAAGGGGTGATTTAATAGATCTTTAATTTTTTGAATTAAATCCGATAAATATTGATAATCCAACTCATTTTTTTCATATTTTTCTTTTAACAATTGTTCGATTTGGCGAGAAAGATTAGAGGCTTCTTTAAACCCAAAAGCTCCTAATGAACCAACGAGCGTATGAGCTTCCCTCAAGGCTTTTTGCTGAATTTCTAAGGTGTAAGCATCGGTTTTTAAGGATTGCACTGCATCTTCAATAATATTAATTCGTTCAAAATATTTATATTTTTGTTTCTGCCAAATTTTGTTTAAGTTTAAAGTCTGAGGTTTTTTGGAATTACAAACAGGAGGCTGAGATTTTACTAATAAAGAGTTTTTAGCCATTTCTTTTAACCGATATCCTAACCCATAAATCGTTTCAATTACTTCATTTGCTCCGGCATTTTTAAGCTTTTTACGCAAGCTTTTAATATGAGTTCGTACCGCATTTTCGGATGGAGGTTCATCATAAGACCACAGATGATCTAACAGAGACGCTTGGCTAAAAATTCGTTGCGGATAGCGTAAAAAAAGTTCTAATAAAGCATATTCTTTAGCCGTCAAATTAAGGCATTGATTACCATAAGTAACTTGACAATTGCTAGGATCAAGGTGCAGAAGCCCCCATTCTATTAAAGGATTTAAGGCATCATGTCCTCGTCGTAATAAAGCCCGAATTCGAGCCAATAATTCTTCTAAATCAAAGGGTTTAACCAGATAATCATCTGCCCCAGCATCTAAACCCGCTACTTTTGTGGTACTATTATCTTCACCTGTGATTAATAAAATTGGGGTGCGATCATCTTTTTGTCGCCGTTTTTTACAAAAATTTAAACCATCTAATTTAGGCAACATCAAATCTAATAAAATCAGATCATATTCAAAGGCTTCTGCTAGTTTCCAACCCATTTCTCCATCATCAGCTACATCCACTAGATAATAGTGGTGACTTAATAATTCTTGAATCATCGTTGCAAAACTTGAATCATCTTCTACCAATAAAATTCTCATAGCTGGTGTCATCCTTAGATCTGACCACTGACCCACTTTTTAGTCAGAATTATCTATTATTCTCTACTTTAATTCTAATGGATAGATTCAGTCAGATCAAGTTGACAAGCCTTGACGAAACAACTCTATTCTTGGCTGATCAAATCAAGTTTATAACTCTTGTTTTCCTCCCTGGATTCAGCTTTTTATGTTAATTTTTGTAAAAAGTAGACTTTTTATTGAAATTTCAGGGGAGTGTTTACCGTTAACAGTCTGTGATCAATCATCTGTAGTTAACATAAGTTAATTAAAGGCACTCAGAGTATTATTTTGGAGGAGAGTGGTTTCGTGAACGCTGCTGAACAGGCTAATAACGTGGTAATTGCCAGCAAAATCGCATCGGTTGTCAATTTATTTAAAGTTCAATTTCCTGATGCGCGGGTGGATCTCAAACCCTGGACAAATGACCCCGAAACGAGGGAACTGGTTGATCCTGATTCGATTGACATCGGTTTTCACTTCCCCGGTCGCAGTCGGTTGTTACAAAGTCGTTGTATTTTAATTGAAATTCGCTTTTATCATGATCCTGTGGATAAAACCCGCCGTGTGATCGGTGTCGAAGCGGCAGGATATGACCATCAAGGACAACAGTGGAAAGTCTCTACGATTGAAAATTGGAATTTTGTCGGTCAAACTCAACCAGAACCTGAATCTGCTGAAAAATTAAAACTCTTTTGTCGGCAAATTTTTGAACTTTTTAACTCTCATTCCTAATCTATTTGTAGTGAGGCGTTTACGCCTCAATCTCCACCTTTCTTAACGGATTCAATAATGTTTCTGAATCGATAACGTTTCCTCCTCCTGCAATGGTGTATTAAATTTAACTATAACCCAGATAACTGATGCCACAAATTCCTATCTCGGTAGTTACACCTGGATACCGCTCTCAGTCAGAAGACACCAGCATTGATGCAGATGTGCTGATGTTTCAACTACTTCGACAACTGACACTCCAACAGAGAACCCAAAGATTTCGACACTTCAATCAAGCCCCTCGCAAACTAACAATAATAGCCATTAAAAATCATTATCCTAATGCTTCTTCATCCAAGATTTATCAAGAATTCATCAGAAGGCATTTGGGCTCAGAATGGCTAACCGTTTTAAAATTAAAAACAACAGAATTTGAAGAAAAATTTAGGATTGAAGATCCTTTGGAACTCGCTAGTCGAATGGCAACCCTATTTGAGACTTTAAATATTTCCTATTTAGTGGGTGGGTCTGTAGCCAGTTCCCTCTTAGGAGAAAGTCGTTCAACTCAAGATCTAGATTTAGTCATCAGCATTTCGCTGTCAAAAGCACAGCAACTTATTCGAGCAATGGAACAGGAGTTTTATATTAGTGAATCGGCGGTTGTCGAAGCGGTGACTGAGAAACGCTCTTTTAATGTTATTCATTTAACCTCATTGGAAAAAATAGATATTTTTGTGATTGGAGATGATGCCTTTTCTTGTTCTAAAATGAATCGTCGCCAACTTTATAAAATTGATGAATCTGAAAAAGGGATTTACATTTATTCACCCGAAGATATAATTTTACAAAAGTTATATTGGTATTTACTGTCTGCTAAAGAATCTCAAAAACAGTGGAGAGATGTCTTGGGAGTTTTAAAAGTGCAAGGAGAACGTCTGGACTTCAACTATCTTAATCAATGGGCAGAAATTCTCCAAGTCCAATCTCTTTTAGAGTTAGCTTTACAACAAGCGGGGTTATAAAAAATAATAATAATGTCCCATGAAATTCCCGAACTGAAATATTTGTTTGCTGCTTAGGACAAAGAATGATGAGGGTCATTAACACAAGGGGGAAATGCTGAAGTGCTTGCCCCTGGCTCTCCTGTACTTAGGGTGATAACGCACGCTGATCATCCACTTCTGTCAAGCTTTCCAGCCTTCATGATGGCAAAATTTGTATCATAAAATACTTTTTACACCCTGCATTCGGGAAAGTTCTTTTCATGAGCAGTTCGGGTGCGTAGCCATCCCACTCCATCGAACTCACGTTGAATTAATGACTTTTTTATAAACCAAATCACAGCGTTTTGTTTCCACTCCTGTTGTCGGTTCATAGCCATAACGTTCATAAAGTTGGACGGCTTCTTTTAATATTGTTGCTGTTTCTATCCAAATTTCTTTAAACCCTTTTTCTTTAATTTCCCGTTCTAATTCTAATAATAAAAATTTTCCTAATCCTTTTCTCCTTACTTCGGGTAATAAATACATTTTTCTAATTTCCACCGCCCTATTTCCTCTCGGAATTGGGTAAAACCCTGCGGTTCCCACTAATTTGTGATTTTCTTCTATCACCCAAAATTCTCCCCCTTGCTGTTGATAATATTCTTCGACTTGGTACACATCTATATCTGCGCCATAGGGTTCACATCCTAAACCATATTCCGTTAAAACAGAAGCAATTAAACTCGCAGCAGTCTCTCGATCCTGGGGTTGCCAATCTCGAATTAAAAAGGAGTGATATTGAAGGTTCATCGTCAGTTTATGAGAAAGGAGAACAGCTTAGAAAATCGATTTGCGAAAATTGAATAGCGGGTTGAGAATATTATATAATGAATAGAAGAATATCATCTTTTTATCAAAAATGATAGTACAAACTCCCACTAAATCTTTAACGCTAGAGGAGTTTCTGCAATTGCCAGAAACGACCCCAGCCAGTGAATATATTGACGGTAAAATTACCCAGAAACTGATGCCACAAGGAGAACATAGTGCTATTCAAACGGAACTTGCAACGGCTATTAATGCAGTTTTAAAGCATCAACGAATTGCGAGGGCATTTTCTGAACTTCGCTGTAATTTTGGCGGACGCTCTATTGTTCCTGATGTTTCTGTTTTTACCTGGGAAAGCATTCCTCGTCAAGAAAATGGTCGCGTTTCTAATCTGTTTAATTTAGCACCGAATTGGGTGATCGAAATTTTATCTCCTGAACAAAGCCAAACCAAAGTGATTAAAAATATTTTACATTGTTTGCAGCATGGAACCCAAATGGGTTGGTTAATTCACCCCGAAGAACAAACAATTTTTGTCTATTATCCTCAACGACAACCCGAAGTTTTTGATCAACCTGAAAGGTTATTACCTGTTCCCGACTTTGCGGGTCAGTTGGAATTAAAAGTTGAGGAATTATTCGGATGGTTATTAGAATAATAATAGAGTCTTGTTTGTTTAACTATGAATTCTCGGTTCTGGATATAAGGTTGATAATAACTCACTTTCTACCGTAGCTAATTCTTCTAATCGCTTGGTAACTATCTCTGTCTCAAAATAGGTCGTTGCTAATCCCCAATAAATCCCATAATGTCTCGCTTCTGATGCCATTAATCCTCGGTAAAATTTAGCGAGTTCAGGATCAGGACAAGCTTGAGATAATAACCCTAATCGTTCATGACTTCGGGCTTCAATTAATCCCGAAACTAATAATAAATCTAACATTCGTTGGGGTTCATCTCGCCGCACTTGTTGATTTAAACGAGCACCATAAGGCGGTGCAGATAACGGTGCTAAGGGAACGCCTCGCCGTTCTAACCATTGATTCACTTGTTCAAAATGTTCTAATTCTTCTTTAGCAATTGCGGTTAATTCTTTAATCAGTTTCACACTTGAAGGATAGCGAAACATTAAATTAATCGCCACTCCAGCCGCTTTGCGTTCACAGTGAGAATGATCCAGTAAAATGATATCTAAATTTGCGATCGCCTGTTCCACCCAAGCTTGAGAGGTAGGGATTTTCAGAAATTTTATTTTCGGGAAACTAGCAGCAGTCATAACTCAAATGAATGATCATTAAATCCGTTTCTTACTATTATAAGCTATCACGGCTGTAATTGACCGATTGAGTTAAGGAAATAAGCAATCGGGATAATATACGAATCCCAAATAGTTTGTAATAATTTTAAACGTCTATGAAACAGCCAAAAGTATTGTCACTATTGCCCATTGCAAGAGTGCCCATTCGTAATTCGTAATTCGTAATTCGTAATTCCCCATTGCTTATAAACTCTGCATTTGTCGGCGTTGATGTTGTTCTTTGTTGAACGCAATTTCTTCAGCCGTTAGTAAATAGGATTCAATTTGCGATCGCATATCCCATTGAACTTCGGCAAAAAATAATAAAGTTCCACCCAGGATTAAACCACTAATTAAAAATTGCCAACCGATAAAATAAGGCAATAGAAAAATACCCCAGAAATGGATAAATCCGGCAATTAAAAAAGCACGAGAATGCAATCCAATTCCTGTTCCTAAATAGCCTAATGCACACAACCCTAACCAGAGGGGACAAAGATTCATTAAAATCTCTGACCATCCCCAAAAAATTCCCAGATTTGTTAACCCCAAACCCAAGACCATTAACGCCACCCACCAATAAACCATCCAAGTCAATCGTTCAACTTGTACCCAATAATAACTTAAAGCCATCATTCCAATAGTTCCCACAATTGTTAGAATTGACCACCAGTAAGCTTGGGTAATCCAACTAATGGGTAAAAATTGAGCAATAGCAAAGATAATCAGCGAAATCCAGCCCCAAAGTAAGAATACTTGGTCAATTCGGGTGTAAAAGCTGGATAACAACGTTATATTACCGAATTTTAAGTTTATTTTTAATAACCCTTTTAAGTCTTGAATATCGAGATGGTTCTGTTTGCTTCGGATGATGGGTTCTGTGGGATGAAAAAAGCTCATGAAGAAAAAATTAATAATTTTCATAAATCTTAACAAACTCTTTTCAGAGGATCAAGAGCCAAGCCGAGATTTGCCGGACTATACTCAAAACAGGCAGTTTCCTAGAAATTTGATTACACCGATGTTAGAACTTCACTGTCATACAACCTACTCCGATGGCCAACTCACCCCAACTGAATTGGTGATAGCCGCCGCAGAAGCCGGAGTCAAAGCTTTAGCGATTACAGATCACGATACTTTATCCGGTTGGGAAGAAGCCTTTCAAGCGGCAGCATCCTATAATATTGAAATTGTACCCGGTGTTGAATTATCAACGGTTTATAATGAACGATCGTTACATATTTTAGGCTTTTATCCCGATAAAAATAAACTTGAAAATCCCCTCAAAGAACGTTTAAATGGACGTAAAAATCGAGCCAATCAAATCCTCGAAAAACTGGCTCAACTCGGTTATCCTATTGAGTTAGAAGCAATGGGAGAAGGCGTTGCAGCAGCCCGTCCCCATATTGCTAGGGCACTGGTAAAAGCGGGTTACATTCAGTCTCCCCAAGAAGCCTTTGAACGCTGGTTAGGAGAACATAAACCTGCCTTTGTTCAGTATGACAAATTTTCGAGTTTTGATGGAATTCAACTGTTAAAATCCTGTGGCGCAGTTCCGGTTTGGGCGCATCCTTATTTATACCAAGGGGGAAAAGTTGAAACGGTTTTTCAGGAATTATTAGAAGCCGGATTAATGGGGATTGAAGTGTATCATCCTTATCATAGTTCTTCCCAAATTCAACGATTAGAAAAACTCTGTGAAGCTTATGGTTTATTAAAAACAGGGGGGAGTGATTATCATGGGGGAGGAAGCGCTTTAAACCTATTTAATTTATCCTTGAATTTATTAGAACCGATTAAACAAACCGCTTATAATCTTAAAGAAGGGGTAATAAAATCTCAAATTCCGTCCCCACACCTGGGGTAGAAATAAAATTCAGTTGACCCCCATGTTTTTCACGAATAATTTGGTGACTAATGGCTAATCCTAATCCGGTTCCTTTTCCGGCTGGTTTAGTGGTAAAAAAGGTATCAAAAATTCGAGATTGAATTTCCGGGGGAATTCCGTTTCCATTATCCCGAATCCGAATTGATAGCCATTCTGAGTTAACATCAATCTCAAGAATATCTTGGTCAATTGCTTTTTTGTAAGTTGGGAAAGAATACAATAAACGATTTTCTTGAGAAAGTTGAGCTAACCGAGCCGGATAGATTTGATCTTCAGATAGCATTTTAACTTGAGTATGAATTTCAATTCTAGGAGATTTTTGACCGTTTTGTTTTCCATCTTCTAACGCATCAATCGCATTAGAAATCAGATTCATAAACACTTGACTAAGTTGACCAGAATAGCACTTAAATAAAGGAATATCATCATAATTTTTAATCACTTCAATTCCTTGCTTGAGGCGATTTTTTAGGATTAATAATGTGCTATCAATACAATCATGTATATTGATTTCTCGGCGTTGATTTCCATCCATGTACGAAAAACTATGCAAACTATTGACAAGTTGACTCAGACGTTCTGAACTGACTAGAATACTTTTAATCGCTTCTCCTAAGTCTTGTTGTAGAAATTCAAAATCAATTTCGGCTTTGAGATCATCAATCAAAGCACAAGGTTTTTCAGTATTTTCATCATAGGTTTTAATCAACTTCATTAAATCTTGATAATAATTCAATAGACAGCCAGAATTACCTAAAATACAACTAACTGGGTTTCTAATTTCATGGGCTACTCCAGCCACCATTTGTCCTAAACTGGCTAACTTTTCGGTTTGAATCAGTTGAGATTGAGCTTGCTGACGTAATAATTCAGTGGTTAATTGATGAATATGAGATTGAGCAACTAATAACTGTTGAGTATCGAGAAGTTGATACCGATTTTCCGTTAACTGAACGATAATAGGTTCATACAATAATTCAGGCGATCGCTGTACTGCTTTATGGGCTGCTTCTACAATTAAAGTCTTTCCAGGTAACACAAATAACTCTACTTGAGCAAATCGTTGTAATGAACGAATAGAACGTTGTAAAAACAATTCTCGTCCGTAGGGACGACTTAACTGTTCTAAAAATCGTCGTCGAGAAATCATCCCCGTAAATTCACCGTCTTCTTTTAAAATTACCCCAGGAATTAAGGGATTTACTTCTAACTTTTTAGCGAGAATCATTCCCTGTTCCTTGATGTCAACTTGAACATCATACAAAGAGAGATCTTGGAGAGTAGATTCTAGCTCTAAGTTATGAATGGATGAGAAAGGAAGGGGTGAGGATGGCGTTTCCATAGGCTGGAGATTGACCATAATTATATTAAGGGTAATTGATTAAAATTTAACTGATAGGATAAGGGATGCTTTTTAACCCTGAAAGCATTTTATTCTATTTTATTCTATAATTTATAGTTTGAAGCGAAATTTTTAATTTAATCTGTTATTAATCTTTTTACCTATTTTTAAACTAATCAGTGCTGAATAGTCCCTAAACCCAAAAGACCTGGTTCAAAAGAGGATTGAGTGTTGATTTTAGCTATTTTGCTAGTCTTCTAGGAATTTTGTAGGGAAATTTGGGAACTTAAAGCCCAAAAGTAAGGATGTTTCATACTGGAACAGACCACCTGATCCCGTCCTTGATTTTTAGCTTGATATAATGCTTGATCGGCTGCAATAATTAAATCTCCTGGTGTTTTAATCTTACTAATGATTTCTGAATGACCAAATTCTACAGTAGCAATTCCTAAACTGATTGTGACATAAGAACTCACGGAAGAACTTTGATGCTGAATCTGAATTGCTTTAACATTATTTCGCATTTTTTCAGCAATTAAAATAGCTTGTTCTTGGGCGACTTTGGGTAAAATAACTACAAATTCTTCCCCTCCATATCGAGCGACTAAACCTTGATCTGATGTCAAGGTTTGTGCAATCACTTGAGCAACTTGTTTGAGACAATCATCACCAGCATGATGTCCATAGGTATCATTATAGGCTTTGAAGTAATCCACATCAGTAAAAATCAGAGAAAGTGGAAATTCAGTGGATTCAAGTTGTAACCATTGTTGCTCAAAATATTGGTCGAAAAAGCGACGGTTAGCGACCTGAGTTAATCCATCTAAACTGGCTTTGATTTGTAATTCATGATATAATTCTTGCAAAACTTGATGAGCTAATTGATGAATTTCTGACTGGGCAAGTAACAGTTGATACAGATCAATCAGTCGATAGGTTTGAGGTGCAAGTTGGACAACAATGGGTTCATAAACTAAATCAGGTAAGCGCTGTAAAGCTATTTGAGTCGCTTCTAAAATTGGAGTGGAACCAGGCAAAATTAAAATGTCTGTTTTTTCCCAGCGATACAACAATTTTAAAGAACGGTTGAAAAATAGTTCAATCCCATAGGGACGGCTTAATCGTTCTAAAAATCGTCGTCGAGAAATCATGCCAAAAAAAGTTTTATTTTCGGTTAAAATTACCCCAGGTAATGAAGGATTAGAATTAAAAGATTTAGCGATAACTCCTCCAATTTCTGAAACATCAACTTGAAAATCATATAAGTATTGATTTTGAAGGGTTGATGATAAGTCAGCATAGGGAGTAGAAGTGATAGGGTAGGACAAGTTGTATAAATCAAATCCGTTGGAACTTAGCATAAAATGTTGATGTTGTTTGTAAAGATATGATGTTCTGAAGTAGATCAGGTTTCTCAGAATCCCCGATCAAATTCATTCTTCTCTATCATAACCAAGTTCTACCAGAATGGTAGTTGTCAACCTCCATTCAGATCAAGCTTCAACTGGAATTATTTGGATTTTTGTGATAGTATTAATAATGGTTTTACTGATCTTTTAACTAATACACCTGTGTTAATAGAACCCCTTTCTCAAAATTGTAAAAACTTACAACCATCTAGTATCGATAAACTTATAAATTTAGATTGTCAACTGAAAGAGTATTTCTCAAAACAGTTATTTTTAAAACCTGAATTAAGTAGAACTCTAGTTAGTTTTCAAGCGAATAAAACTCAGGCTCTTTATCGTTGCTTTAAATATAAAGAAGCCTTTTCAGTTCCTCTTATTGAATATTTTCTGAAAAAATATCAGATTAATCAAGGTAATATTTTAGATCCTTTTGCAGGAAGTGGGACAACTTTATTTGCAGCTAATTCTCATGGGATTAATACAGATGGGATTGAATTACTTCCAATTGGCCAGGAAATTATTAAGGCTAGAAAAACTATTGATTGTAATTTAACTCAAGAAGATTTATCAAGAATTGAATATTGGAAAACCCAAAAACCTTGGTTAGAAACAAAAGAGTTAGATCCTTTATTGGAATTGAGAATTACAAAAGGTGCTTATCCTGAAGAAACAAAAGGAGCAATTGAAAAATATAGGGGTGCTTTAAAACTAGAATCTGAACCCGTAAAAACTGTATTATGTTTTGCTTTATTATGTATATTAGAAGAAGTCAGTTATACTCGTAAAGATGGTCAATATTTACGATGGGATTATCGTTCAAGTCATAAACAAGGTAAAACACCTTTTAATAAAGGAGAAATTATTGGCTTTGAACAAGCCATTGTTAATAAATTAGATGAAATTATTCAAGATATTCAGCCTTCTAGTCAACAATTAGAACTTTTTTCTATTCCTACGAATCCAGATCAACGAACACTTAAACTTTATAACGGCTCCTGTTTAGATATTCTACCCAGCTTACCTGAAAATATCTATGATGCTGTCATTACTTCTCCTCCTTATTGTAATCGTTATGACTATACTCGAACTTATGCTTTAGAATTAGCATTACTGGGGGTGAATGAAAAAGAACTGGTAAAACTTAGACAACAAATGCTAAGTTGTACTGTTGAAAATAAAGCCAAGGATTTATTAAAGATGAATCCCGGTTGGAAAACGGCTCTTGATGTAACCAGTAATCAAGAATTATTACAATCTATTTTACATTATTTACAAGAACAAAAAAAACAAAATTTATTAAATAATAATGGTATTATTAGAATGATAACAGGTTATTTTTATGAAATGGCTTGTGTAATTCAGGAGTGTGGTAGAGTGATGAAACCCCATGCACCTCTAATTCTAGTTAATGATAATGTTCGCTATGCTGGAATCAGCATTTCTGTGGATTTAATTCTCTCTAAAATTGCAGAAGATTTAGGATTTTATATTGAAAATATTTTAGTCTTACCTAATGCAAAAGGAAACAGTAGTCAGCAAATGGGGTTACATGGGAGAGACGCTTTAAGAAAGTGTATCTATATTTGGAGAAAAAGCAAATGACAACCCCAAAAACCTATCTTCACTTTAATGTTTACTCATTATCCGATAGAATTTGTAAACGAATTCTACCCTCACTACCATCCCCTAATTGCACTTCAATAATTTGACCCGCTAACTGTTCTAAACACCCTAAAAGCGATCGCAAATGGGGGGTACTTGCTCCTGTATCGACATATAATCGATCCGCTAAACTTCCGACTCGTTTCCAACTACTATACAGTTTAACCATCGTTTGTTCGAGAACAGTGGCTTGTTTAACTAAATCAGAAGCCGTATTTAAACATCCCACCCGTAACGCTTCTTCTAAAGCCATTTCCATATCCACAGAAGACTGATTTAACGCTTGAACTTGAGCCGCAGCATCCAAATATTTCGATAAATTTTTCGCTTCCGATGTTAACTGTTTAATCGTATCAACATCAGGATTTTCTACCATTTCCCGTTGCAATTCTGTAATATGTGCTTCGGGTAATTTTTCCATTTCTCGAACTAATGGCGCAAGATACCGAGGTGGCATGGAACCCTCCGTTGCTTTTTCCCGAATTTCATCAGGAATTAAATCAGAACTCATCGCCGTCCATTCATCATTTAATTGTCGGACTTCACGACGAGTAATGCGATCGCCTTTACACGCCGCATCACTCACCATTTGTTGAACTTCTGCGGGAGCTTTTGCAGTTTCTACAAACGCTCGTTTACTAAAATTATTAATTGCATCGGGGTTAAGATGACCTTGAAGTAATAAAGTATCCGCACTATTTGCTAATTCAATTAAAGCGTAGGCTTGACTTTTACTAATTTCCCGTTCTTTTAACCAATTTAAAAAGCCTGTACCCCGTCCTTCGCCACCTTTTTTTTCCCGATCGCGAACCACTCTTAAAATTCTGCCGCGCCAAATTTCGGTTTGCAAGTCAAAGCGATCGCAAACTTTCCAAGCGACATCAATTTGGTGTTCAAAATCCAATTCAGGAATTTCTGCTTCTGGATCAGGAAGTTCAAAATGCAGATCCTGAAATTCAGCTAAAACCTGGACAAGTTCATCGGGAGTTTGGGGACTGTCGGCCATCGGACGCACGCTTAGTTGGGAGACTGCCGGATCATTATTGCACAATTAGGCAACCTCTGACGTTATCGATCAAGGATCAAACGCCAAATTCAGTTTTATTCGATAGGAATTAAACAGCCTGTGTGCTACATTTATACACCCTACAAGATCAATTTATTCGATTAATTTAAATAGTAATTCTAAAATTTCTTGGCGATCTTTTTGATTAGTTTCGGGTTGTTCATCTAACCAAGTGATCGCTTCATTTCTTCCCTCTTCCGCCGCAATCATTAAAGTACCCCAGGTTTTTAAATCCAGTTGATCGGGTTTTTCTAATAAAGCAGCATTCAGACGATTTTTAATTCGTCCTCCATTAGATCTTAATAAATTAGCAATTTCTTGTTGATTCCCTGGATTATTTTTTAACACTTCTAACGCCTCACTCCAGCGTCCATCAATTAAACTTGCTAAAACTTGTTGACTGGGACTCGCCCAGGCTGCAATGGCTTGCGCTTTTGTAATTTTAGCATGAAATTCAATTAAATCTAACTGCCCTTGAACGGCGGATGACCATTTTAAAGTCGATTGATTTCCAGAAACAATATTTTTTTTCAAGGGTTTAATTAAATCTAATGCAGGCGACCATAACCCACTTCTAGCTAATCGTAAAGCTTGGCGATAATTATAATTATCTAAGAAGACTTCATCTAAAGAAATAGCCGTTAATTGAATCGGATTTGGAATAAATTTAAAGGGTTGAACTTGATAAATACTAAACTGAGGTTCTAAGCCAATGGTTTGTTCAATTAATAATTCCGGGTCTTTTCCTCCCGTAACTTCCTGCCAGATCGGTTGCTGTCCGGCGGCACTTTTCCACTCCAACATCATACTCAAATGATGGTGATTGGGATTGTAATGAATAATCTGTCCGTAGGGAACAATTTTGTCCCCCATAACTCGCTCACTATTGAGATTAAACCAAAGCCCCATTTGAGGAATTTTGCCTTTAAATGGAGTTAATCGCGTTAAGGGAAGTGGCTTATTAGAACCTTGTTGATTGGATTCAGTTCCAATTAAAGATGCAATTACAAAAGATTCGGCTGGGCCTTGAGTATCAAGTTGTTGAGTTAAGCGATAATAGGAAGTGGTACCTGGTCGTTGATAGGGCATTTGCACCGCTTGATAAAGTCGCAATTGCACGATTTCCTGACACACTCCTTCACAAGGATGAGTCACACTAGATTTGCGAGTTTTTAACACGGGAATTAATAGATCGGGTGACTCTTGAACCCAGGTTTTTGAAGCAACAAATGCCGAAGGAAGAGGCAATAAAGCCGCTTGATTTTGGGCTAAGGAGTTAGGGGAATTCAGTTGAGGTAAGGCAAAAGATTTGCCCGCAATTAACCCCTCTTTTTTCAGGGTTTGACTAATTTCTTCTAAGGTTTGAATTGAGTCCCGGCGTTGCAGAGGAATTTGTGTCCAAGCGGGTAAAAATTGATTCAGCCAAATTCCCACATCAGGATTAACAATCAGTTGATAACTAAACCAAGCACACCCGCCAATTAAGGTTGAGCCTCCCAACAATAAGGTAAAGGCAACCCCATCCGCGATCCATTTTTTCCACAATATCCATAGCGGTTGACCTCCCCGTTTAACCAACGGTTTTAAGGCGTTGGGTGATGATTTTTTCCCAGAAGCCAAAACAGCTTGTTGAGAACGTCGAATTTGACGACGCTGTAACCCTGATGGAGCCTGGGGTTTCCCCGGTTTAGCCTTGGGTTTTAGGGGTTGACTCTTTTTTTGGGGAGAGGGTTGATGACCTGTCTCTAAAGGATTCATCATGGGGATTTAGAAGTAAGATGGGGTTATGCTAACGGCGGAGCAACACTTGTTCATAAAGTTCTCCGGCTCGTTCCCAAGTATATTCAGTTTCAATTAATAATCGCCCATTTTGCGACAATTGGTGTCGGAGGTTAGGATGTTCAAACAATCGACTAATGGCTTCCACATATTCAGTAACGGTGTTAGCGCGTAAGGCTCGATGGGGATGATTTGGCCCATCAACGGCCAATCCTTCTAAGCCTCGGTCACTGGCCACGACGGGAACTCCTGCGGCCATTGCTTCTAGGGTTTTATTTTTAATCCCATATCCACTGCGTAAGGGGGTTACACAAACCGTTGCTTGATGTAAATAATCCACCACCTTCGGAACGCTTCCAGTGACAATTACACCGGGATAATTGGTTAATTGTTGAACCTCTGGCACCGGTCTTGCTCCTACAATGGTAAAGGTTGTATCAGGATAGCGTTCTTGTAAAATGGGTAAAACCTCTAAGCTAAAAAATCGAGCCGCATCGATATTATGGGAAGCATCCATCGCACCGACAAAGGCTAAGTTATGATTATTGGGATCTTGCGATCGCATGGGAAATAATTCTAAATCAACGCCATTAGCAATCACATGAATTTGACCTTGAGGGTTAAACTCCTGAAACTGTTTTTCATCATCATCGGTGGTCACGACTAAATCCTGAAATTTCGCAGCATAGCGTTTTTCATACCGTTCTAAGAGTAAATTTAAGTAAATGCGATCGCGTTGAGGATTGGGAGAAGCCCCCATTTCTAAATGATTACGAGTCCAACCCACCAAGGAACTATGAATATTAACAACGGTATGAACTTGGTTGAGATAGGAAGGTCGAATATAAATTTCATTAACACTATGTTCACAAGTAATGATATCAAATTTGCTTTGTTGAATTCCTTGATCAATCCAAGTTTGTATCTCTTTAGAGTAACGATAGAGAACATTAGGAGGCGTACTTTTTATTAAGGAATTTAAAAACCGTCCCACTTTACCCACTCCTGAAGAACCAGGCTCTGGAGGAAGGGGAAAAACCATGAGTTGACTCACCCATTGACGCAATTCTTCGACATCGTGATCACTCACCCCTGAATGTCGTTGGGTGACTAAGGTAATATTGTGGTGAGAATGTAGATATTTCAGCAAGTTAAACGTTCTAATCTCGGTTCCGCCTCGACTGGGGGGATAGGGAAAGGTTGAAGAAATCATTAAAATTTTTCGAGAATCGTCTGGCATCATAGAATTTACTGAAACCTTAGTTTAAATTGTTAAGAGCTTGAGAAACACGAGGAGTTAATAGATGCAGTCTCGGGGCATTTACACTTTAGCAAATGATGTGGTTTTTGACCAGTTAGTCGCTTTACTCAATAGTATTGAGGTTAATATTAGTCCTGATATTCCCGTTTGCGTGATTCCTTACGATCATCGTCTTGAACGAGTCAAACAGGAAATCAGTCTCAGAAAAAATGTAACTTTATTTGACAATACAATTGTACTAGAAACATGGGATGATTTTGCTAATCAAGTTTGGGAATCTTACTCCAGAGCCAAGGATTTAAAACAACTCCGTCCAGCCCGATATAAAAGTCCTCTTCAGAGAAAATGGGCATCTTTTAATGGAAAATTTGATCAATTTGTATTTTTTGATGCGGATAGTTTAGCGATGAAGTCCGTAGATGATGTTTTTGAAAAACTCAACGAGTACGATTTTATTTTAGATGATTGGGAACATCAAAAACCCAGAGAAGTTACCCCACTCGATTTATCAATCATTGAACAGAAAACCGGACTCACAGAACCTGAAATTCGTCCTCGATTACACTGTGATAGTTTTTTTGCTTCTCAAAAAGGTGTATTTAGCGTTGAGCAGTTAGAAGATTTAAAAAAACGAGCCATTGACCAAGGAGAAATTGAATGGTTACAACCTAAATTTTGGTGGTCAAGTGCTGCGTTATCAATCTACATTACCTTTGCAAGAAACTTGAAACTTTTTAACTTTACTAGAAGTCCTAATGGGCAAGAAGTCACCGGAAATTGTGCCGATGCGGATGCTTTTGTGAATATTAATAATATTCTTTATAATCAAGATGGATTGAAACCCATTCATCGAATTCATTATATGAATTATTCTTCGGCTGATTTTGCCAGATTATGCCAAGGGGAAGATGTTAATATCCGTTATCAAGATATATTTTTACACTATCGTTTTCTCAAGCAACCTGAACTAAAACCTCAAGTTTTGAAACCGCCGAGTTTGTTGCAAAAAACCAATCGCAAGATTCAAAAAGCCATGCAAAAACTCCAGAAAATGTATCAGTAGTACCCCTGAACAACTTATGATAAAAGTTACCGTTTGTATCCCAACTTTTAATCGCTGTCACCTATTACCAATAGCCATTGAAAGTGTTCAACAACAAACCTATTCAGATTGGGAATTAATCGTTTGTGATGACGGTTCAACTGATGGAACTCCAGAGTTAATGGCTGACTATCAAGATTCTCGGATTCGTTATATCCGCCATTCTCAAAATATTGGTAAAAGTAATAATATGCGTTCAGGTTTTCAGGAAGCAACGGGAGAATATTTTATCAAATTTGATGATGATGATCGCCTAACTCCTGATTTTCTGGAGAAAACAACAGCGATTTTAGATCAAAATCCTAAAGTCGATTTTATAGGAACCGATCACTGGATTATTGATATGAATACTCAGCGAGATGAAGCGTTAACTCAACAAAACTCTGAACGCTGGGGAAGAACCAACTTAACAGAAGGAATTGTTCAGAATTTCTTAGAAGTCGTTTTTATTCAACAAAGTTTTCAGGTAGGAGCGACCTTATTTCGTCATCAGGCTTTATTAGATGTAGATTTCATGCGTCCTAATCTACAAAACTGTGAAGATAATGATTTATTTGTTCGGTTAGCATTAGCCGGAAAAAAAGGATATTATTTACCCCAACGCTTAATGGAATATCGGGTTTATGAGGAACAAAAAGCAATCAAGCGAGCTATTCCCTATTTACGGGATAAATTAAATTATTTAAATAGCTTTAAATTTGATTCTGCAACTTGCGAATCAATTCGTCAATACCGTTTAATTGAAACACAATTATTATTAGGATTACGGTTAATTGAAGCGGGAGAAACTCCAACCGGACAAAAATTGGTTTGGCGGGGAAAATCCCACTCCCATCTTAAAGCGGGAATGGCATTGATTTTATCAGTTTTACCGATGAAGCTAAGACAATATACCTTTAAACAGTTGCGACAATTGCAAAATCGATAATATCTAGGACTGCGGACAACCCACACCCCACTTGTGACAATTTGGAAACCAGCACATAGTTGCACTCCAAGCCGAGTTCCCATCTGTTATTGTTTAGAGTAGATAACACCCATAACACCCCCTATGCACCGCTCTCGCTTCTGAGCGGTGTTTTTGTAGACAGCATTATTCATTGATGGATTTATGGGAAGGGTCATAGGAATCATATCGAAACATTAGGGATAACATAGAATCAGCGCCAGAACTTTAAACTCCTTTTCTCCCTATTCCCTGCTATAAAATATGAACACAGATTTTACTAATTCCTTACCTAAGTGGCTGAAGTTTATTCAGCGTTATCGCGCCAGTCTGATTATTGGAATTCCCATATCAAGTTTAACCATTGGTTTGGTGATTGTTGCGATCTTTCAGTACCAAAGCCAAGAGGCGAGAAATCGAGTCCGCCATAGTTATCTTGTCCGTAATCAAGCTCAAGAGTTGTTAACTCAAGTTTTAACCGCCGAAATGGGGGTTAAAGATTATGCGTTAACTCGTCAAAAGCATTATTTAAACATTTACCAAGAAGCCTTAAAAAGTTTACCATCCTCTATCAAAAAACTTAAAGATTTAGTTGCCGAGAAGTCCAATCAAACTGATCAAATTCAAAAGCTTGAAACTGCTATTAATCAATCCCAAGAACTCTTAAAACTTTACTTAAATACGACTCAATCTCCTAATCCATCCCCAAACCAGTCGCTATTTTTACAAAATCTATTAAAAAAGACGGGGATACAAATGCAAATTACTCGTCAAGATATTAATCAATTTATTAGCGAAGAAGAACGTCTACTCGAACTCGGGAGAAGTCTACAAAATCAGCAAACAAAATTGATCTGGATTTCTATGTTTGTTGTAACAGGAATGGGTATAATTGGTTCAGGATTTGCTCTTTATTTAATGCAGAAACTAGATCAAAAGTTAGCTATCCAAATTGCTAAAACCCATGCTCAAGAACGTTTATTTAGAGATACATTTGAACAAGCTGCTGTCGGCATTGGTCATATTTCTCTGTCTGGAAAATGGCTAAAAGTTAATCAAAAATTCTGTGATATTGTTGGTTATTCCCGTGATGAGCTATTAAGATGTAAGTTATTTGATATTACCCATTCTGATGATGCTGAGGCTGAATTATATTTGTTTCAAAAGCTCATTGATCAAGAAATTCCTAGTTATTCAATTGAAAAACGCTATCTTCGGAAAAATGGTTCAATTGTTTGGATTAATTTAACGGTTTCTTTGGGGTCATGGTTAGAGCGATCTCCCTACTGGCAAGGGGAAGAAAAACGCTATGGGATTACGGTAATTGAAGATATTACATCTCGCAAAGAATTAGAATTAGAACGCGATCGCTTTTTTGAATTATCCGTTGATTTCTTAATGATTGCCAACCGAGATCGAAAATTCAAACGGATCAGTCCTTCTGCGGAAAAAATTCTGGGTTTTACGTCCCAAGAATTGCTACAAACCTCCTTTCTATCTCTAGTTCATCCCGATGATTTAAGTTTTGTTGAGGCGACGATTAGTGATGAAAATACCCAAGAAGCGTTGATTGTTTCTTTTGAAACCCGATTACGATGTAAAGATAATACCTATAAATGGATTGCTTGGAATTGTGTTCGGGTTGCTAGTAGTGGATTAATGTATGGAACAGGTCGAAATATTACCGAACGAAAACAAATAGAAGATGGCATTGAACGAGAACGTCAACAATTGCGACAAATTATTACCCATGCTCCCGTTGCCATGGCAATGTTTGATCGAGAAATGGGTTACATTGCCTATAGTGATAAATGGCTTTCTGATTTTGGTTTGGTTGGATTAAAACAACAGTCTTCCCCCCTTAAATCTCCCTACCCTGAAGCCTTTCCTAAAATGCCGGAAGCCTGGAAAAATGCGTTTAAACAGGTTTTAAAAGGGGAGATTATTTCCAGTGCTGAAGATGTGTTTTATGATGCAGATGGCACAAAAGGTATTATTCGTTGGGCGATTCATCCTTGGTATGAACCGAATGAACAAATCGGCGGTGCTGTGATTGCAGCTGATCGCATTGATGAGTTAGTAGAAGCACGGGAAGCGGCTTTAGAAAATGCTCGAATTAAGTCTCAATTTTTAGCGAATATGAGTCATGAAATCCGTACTCCTATGAATGGGGTAATGGGGATGGCGGGATTATTATTAAAAACAGAATTAACCTCTAAACAACAGGATTTTGTTCAAAGTGTTCGGATGAGTGCGGAACATTTATTAGCGATTATTAATGATATTCTGGATTTTTCTAAATTAGAAGCTGGAGAAATGAAGCTGGAAAGCTTAGATTTTGATTTAGAAAATTGTTTAGAAACGGTTATTGATTTAGTCGCCACTCAAGCGGAAGAAAAAGGGTTACAACTGGCGATTATTGTTGATTTGGAAGTCCCCCGTCAGTTACGCGGAGATCCGGGTCGTGTGCGTCAAGTCTTATTAAATTTATTAGGAAATGGAATAAAATTTACCTCCCAGGGAGAAGTTGTGGTGCGGGTTAAGCAACTTTCTAGCACCTCTAAAATGACGTTATTACGGTTTGAAGTTTCTGATACCGGAATTGGGATTTCTCCTGAAGGACAGGAAAAACTCTTTCAATGTTTTTCTCAATTGGATGCTTCCACCACTCGTCAATATGGTGGAACTGGATTAGGATTAGTCATTTCTAAACAATTGGTGACTTTAATGGGGGGAGAAATTGGGGTTGAAAGTCAGTTAGGTCAAGGCTCTAAATTTTGGTTTACGGCTCAATTTTTGACCGGGGAAGCAACAAAAAATCGCGCTGTCCCCCCCAGTTTAATGAATTTAAAACTATTAGTTGTTGATAGTAGTGCCACGATTCGTCAAGCTATTCGCTATTTAACTCAATCTTGGGGAATGCAGTTAGATGAAGCCATGAATGGAGAATCAGCATTAACGTTATTACACCAAGCGGCGACTCAAGGGGAACCTTACCATGCGGCAATTTTTGATCAACAATTATTACGGGGAAATGGGGAAAATGTGGCGGAGGTGATTCGTAGCGATCGCAATTTATCCCAAACTAAATTAGTTTTAATGACCATGATGAATCAACGGGATCTCGCTGAACAAATGTTACAACAAGGAATTGCCAGTTATTTAATTAAACCTGTAAGAGCTTCTCGTTTATTTGATGCGTTATTGACTGCAATGGCGAATCAAATTTCATCTAGTTTACAACAACAACGTCAAGATGCTTCTTCCTATCGTCAGGAAAAAGATACCCAACCCAAACCCCCCTTAGAGATTCTCTTAGCCGAGGATCATCCCATTAATCAACAGGTGATTTTAAATCAATTAAGTTTATTAGGATATGAAGCAGATTTAGCTAATAATGGGCAGGAAGCTTTGGAAATTTTGAGCCAGAAAACCTATGATGTTGTGTTTATGGATTGTCAAATGCCCCTTTTAGATGGGTATGCAACAACTCGACAATTAAGATTACAAGAACATGATCGTCGTCATACGATTATTATTGCGCTGACCGCCCATGCGTTACCTGCGGATCGAGAAAAATGTCTTGCTGCGGGGATGGATGATTATCTGAGTAAACCCGTTGAACCCGAAGATTTAGAAGCGGTTTTAATGAAATGGGCTCAGGTGATTCATTCTAAAAGTCACCAACCCCAAATTTTAGGAACTTCAGGATTAATGAAGGCAAAAATTCCTTCTAGTTCTGCGGCTCAAACGCCTTTGAATGTCGAACGTTTGCGAACAATTTCTGGCGGGAAAAAAGACTTTCAACAAAAATTATTAGCCGTTTATTTAGACCGCACCCATCAAGATTTTAGTCAGATTGAAATCGCCATCAGCGATCAAGATTTTGCCACCCTCCGACAATATGCTCATCGCCTCAAGGGCTCTAGTGCCAATGTGGGAGCAACCATTATTTCTCAACTGGCTTATCAACTGGAAAATGCGACACAACAGCAAAACCTTTCCCTGTGTTCTAAACTGATCAGGAAAATTGAACAGAATTTAGAAACCCTGAAAGTCTATATTGACGAGTATTTGAATCAGATTTAACAGACTTTACCCGCAATTCGATAAAATCTTAAGATAATGAGTTGCTCGATTTGTGATTTCCCTAAGTTCTATGACCCAGGATGTTCGACAGTGGCTAGACGAAATTAAACGCTTGAAACAACAGTTGGCACAAACCCAACGGGAACTGAATGCGGCGATCGAAAGTTCTGACCAATGGCGACAACGCTACAATATCGAAGCCCAGCAACGACGCCAAGAAGCGCAACGATATTTAGAACAAGTAGGGGAACTGCGGGGAGAATTAGAACGATGGCAACGTTTATCTCCCCTTCCCAATGAGTTACAAGTGCGGGTTGCAGTTCGTCAAGAAATGGATCAGTTAAAAACCTTGGATGAGGTGAAAGCTAAATTAATTGAAGCGATGTTAGAACGCGATCGCTCTCGTGAACAGATTCATCAACTTGTCGAAGCTTTAGAAGCCGAAAAAGCGGCTCATCTGGAAACCCGCAATAGCTTAACAACAGCGTTAGGCGATACCGTTGATTTACTCACTAAAGCTCAAAATCAATCTCAATCTGCAACCACTGTGTTACCGACGTTAATAGCAAATCCGTCAGAGTATTCGTCTTCTATTGCTCAACTTCCCGAAGCTCAACAACCTTTACCTCAATTACCCCCGATTGAGGAGGGATAGGGG